>NZ_JBWOMN010000096.1:0-67918 GCF_056449545.1 Oceanicella sp.
CGCACGCGGGCGCGGCGCGATCCCGGGTCGACGGCCGCGCCGGTCAGGCGCGCCGCGCCAATGGCGCATCGGGATCCGCCCTGCGCCTGTCGCGGGATCGGCGCGCGGTCATCGGGGCGGGGCGCCGGCGGCGCTGCTATTGGGTGTTGGCGATCGAGGCGATGAAGCGCGGGCGGATGACCACGTAGCTTTTCCAGGTCTGGTTGCCGATGCCCATCCAGTCGCCAAGGGGTTCGAAAGGCACCGTGGTCTCGGTGACGATCACGGTGTCGAATTCCGCCATCACCGGCATGTTGGCTGCGGGCACGTCGGCGTTCGCAAGGGGCTGGCCGCCGCCTTTCGCGGTGGACCAGAGCACCTGATACGCATCGTTGCGGAACTCGATGCTGCTGACGCGCAATTGCTTGCCGGCGGGGGTGCGGGGCAGCAGCTTTTCCTGAAGCTGGTAGAGATCCTCGATGAAGGCGTCGCTCACCACCAGCTGTCGGGACATGATGTCGCTGAGGGTGAAGGCGGCCTTCGCGGCCTCGGAGCGTTCCTTGTAGGCGTCGAAGAAGGCGACGCTGCCTGCGAACCACAGCGCCAGGATCGGCACCCAGATGACGAATTCGATGGTGATCGCGCCGCGCGTGTCATCCAGAAACGCCCTTGCGCCGCCCCGCCGCCAGCGATCGCGGATATGATCCATGATCATCGGCTCACTCCGGTTCGTTCACGAAGGCGGAATACGAGATCAGCGCATAGCCGCCGCTGGCGTCCTTGCGCAGCTGCTTGCCGAGACCGAGCATGGGAAACAGCGGATCGACCATGGCGCAGGCGCGCACGAACATGATTTCCGAACGCGAGCCGGGGTTGAAGGAGATCACCGGTTCGATATCGGAGCCCCGGTCGATGCATTGCACCGGCCCGCTGGGGTAGCTGGCGCTGTTGGCGACCGGGGTCAGTTCCAGCTGCACCACGTTGAGGCAGTCGCTGATGACCACCGCGTGATCGCAGATCCGCGCCTTGATGTCGTCATGGCTGACATTGGGGATGCGCCCGAGCCGCAAGTCCCGGATCGCCAGATCCAGGCCGCGCTCCAGCATCACCGAGCGGGTCATCAGCCACCCGGATTCGTAGATCGAGAACACGATGGTCAGCAGCATCGGCATGATGATGACGAATTCGACCGTGGCGTTGCCCGCCGTGTCGCCGAGAAACCGGCGCAGCGCCCGCCCGACATGTCCGCCCCGCCGGGTCATTCGACAAGCTTGAGCTGCTGGATGCTGCTGGCGATCAGCGTGAAGGCGGTGGTCAGCTCGATGCCTTCGACCCGGTGAAAATGGCTGGGCGTGCTGGCGCAGGTCTGCATTTCGGTGAGCGCGTCGGCGCCGTCGGCGATGTCAAAGCCGATGGTGAACACCACCACGCCGTTCTGCTTGGCCAGGGTGCAAAGCTGGTAGAACTGCTGCACGCTGAGATCTTCGTCCGCGGTGCGGTTGGAGCTGTAGCGCAGCGTCCAGTTGCTGCTGCTGAGGCTGGTCAGACCGTGGGAGGCGAGGTATTCGCGTTCGGCCGCGGTGTCGTATGCGCTGGCCACCGGGCGCTGCTGATAGCGGATGTTGCCATCGGTCATCAGCACGATCACCTTCAGCACGTCCGGGTCGTCATAGGCGCGCGGGCGGAAGCGAAAGGCGTCGGGCACGTCGCCGGCGATGGCCATGGTCTCGATCAGCGGCTGGGTCGAGGGATCGAGCAGGCCGAGCCCCCATTTCATGGCGTTCTGGGTGCCGGTGCCGTCATGCCCCATGAAACCCTGGATGGCGGTCTTGAGCAGGTCGTTGTCGTTGGAATAGGGGATGACGGCGCGGTCGTTGGAGGGGCACCAGCCCCATTCCGCCTCATGCCCGTAATCGGCTTCGAATCGGAACCACTGGAAATGCGGCGTCTGCGGGCGGGCGTTGGCCGCGGGCAGCGCGGCGGTCAGGAAGTCATTGCCGTTGAAGTCCACGCAGCGCGAATAGCCATGCGCCTGGGACTGGCGGAAATAGTCGAACATCGTGGCGTTCAGCGCGGTCTGCCCGGCGAAGGGCACCAGCGAGATCGAGGTGGTGGCGCGGGTGTCGTCCGTGAGGATCAGGTCCACGAAGTTCGACGCCGAATTGCGCAGCACCTGCAGCCGGCTTTGCGTCACCGGGTTGCCGAACTGGTCATCGACGGTCACCGACGAGTTTTCCCGCGCCATGGAGCCGGAGATGTCGAGCACCAGCGAGATCTCCACATCCATGCGCCGTTCCTCGGCCGCCGAACCGACGCTGACGCCGAGCTGGGTCTGGTTGAGGATCTTGAGGAAAAAGGACTCCAGCGCCGAATCCGCCGTGGCGCTGACCCGGCGCGAATTCAGCAGCTGGCCGGAGCCTTCGGGGGTGGCGTTGACGGTGGGCGTCACCGGCGTGTCGTCGAACTGCCGGGTCTTCATGTAGTCATTGACCACCAGCGTCGGATCTATGGTGGAGCGCAGGGAGGTGGCGGCCAGCACGCCGCGATCGAGCGAATCCTGCAGATCGGCGCGCCGCGCCTCGAATCGCATCAGGTCGATGGCGATGCCGGTGGCCATGACGATCCCGAGGAACAGGACCAGGATCAAGGCCGTGATCGCGCCGCTGTCGTCGCGCGAAAAGTCTCGAATGCGATCAAGGAATCTCGCCATCACTCACACGCCTCACACACTGTACGCACACGCGTCCGCAGGTCGGATCGCGAGCCTTCCCATCCCGGCCTCAGCCGGGAGCTCGGTCCCCATGGTCCGCAGACTCCGCCATTAGACCCCTGACGGGGTCGGCTGTCGAGAAGAGTCAACCAAGAATTTTCCAGACATTCGCCGGATATCAGCCCGGGCGCCGCTTGCGTGACGGAGCTCGGACCGGCCATTCCTGGTTCATCTCCTCATCGGGGTTAGCGGTCCCGGCAAATCGCCTGATCCGCGTCATGTCATTATATTAATGCCTTATGAATGCATTTCATGGAGTTTCCCAAAAATCAAGCGAAGGGTAAGATTAATTGCATGTTCACTATGAATTCAGGTCGGTCATGGGCTTTTCGCGCCCCCCCAGGGTTGAAATTTCGTCACTGGTGTAACCCATTTCACTCAGAATCGCCGCCGTGTCGGCGCCCGCGGCGACCGGCGGGCGGGGGGGCGGGGCCGGGGTGCGGGCGAATCGGGGGGCGGGGGCCGCCTGGGTCAGGCCCTCGACCTCCACATGGGCGGCGCGCGCGCGGTTGTGGGGATGGGCGAAGGCCTCGTCCGGGGACAGCACCGGGGTTGCGCAGGCGTCGGTCCCGGCGAAAAGGGCCTCCCATTCGGCGCGGGTTCTGGTGCGAAACAGCGCCGCGTAGCGCGCGGATTTCTCGGGCCAGCCGCGCGGGTCGTGCTGATCGGCGCGGTCGGCGTCGGGCAGCCCGGCCTTTTGCGCCAGTTCGGCGAAGAATTGCGGCTCCAGCGCTCCGACGGCCATGTAGCCGCCGTCGGCGGTCTCGTAGCAGCGGTAGAACGGCGCGCCGCCATCGAGCATGTTGGCCTCGCGCGCCGGGCGCCATCGCCCGGTTGCGTTCATCATCCTGAAGATGCCGGTGAAGGCCGAAACCCCGTCCACCATGGCCGCATCCACCACCTGCCCCCGCCCCGAGCGCGCCCGTTCCCACAGCGCCGCCATCACCCCGAACAGCAGCAGCATCGTGCCGCCGCCGTAATCCGCCACCAGGTTGAGCGGCGGCGAGGGCGGCTGATCGCGGCGCCCCATCATCCACAGCGCCCCTGTCAGCGACAGGTAGTTGATGTCATGCCCGGCGGTCGGGGCCAGCGGCCCGTCCTGTCCCCAGCCGGTCATGCGCCCGTAGACCAGCCGGGGATTGCGCGCGGCGCAGATCTCGGGCCCCAGCCCGAGGCGTTCCATCACCCCGGGGCGAAACCCCTCGATCAGCGCGTCGCTGCGGTCGATCAGCCGCAGGGCCGCCGCGATTCCGGGCGCGGTCTTCAGGTCGAGAACCAGCGAGCGCTTGCCGCGATTGTTCACGTCATGGGGGCGGGGCGGGCCGGGCCTGCGTTCGACGACGATCACCTCGGCGCCCAGATCCGCCAGCATCTGACCGGCGAGCGGGCAGGGGCCAAGGCCCGCCATTTCGACGATCCTCAGCCCGGCCAGCGGTCCCGAATCGGCATCGGGGGCGGCATCGGGGGCGGCGGGCGCGGCCATCAGTTGCGCCTCCGTTCGTCGAGCCCGAGGCCGCGGCCGATGATTTCCTTCATGATCTCCGACGTGCCCGCATAGATGCGCGAAATCCGCGCGTCGGCGTAAAGCCGCGAGATCTCGTATTCCTCCATGTAGCCCGCGCCGCCATGCAGTTGCAGGCATTGATCCACCACCCGCCCTTCGACTTCCGAGGCCAGCAGCTTGGCCTGCGCCGCATGTTCGGGGCTGAGCGCGCCTTCCAGATGTTCGCGCACGCAGTGATCGGCGAAGGCCCAGGCGGCGTCGAGTTCGGTGCGCATCTCCGCCATGCGAAAGCGCGAGTTCTGGAACATCCCGATCGTGCGCCCGAAGGCGCGGCGCGCGGTGATGTAGTCCATGGTGACGTCAAAGGCGCGTTCGGCGCGGCTGACGAAGCCGATGGCGCCCAACAGCCGTTCCTCGGCCAGATTCATCATCATCAGCCGAAACCCGCCCGCCGGGTCGCCGATGACGTTTTCCTTGGGCAGCTTCACGTTGTCAAAGAACAGTTCGGCGGTGTCCTGGCTGTGCAGGCCCAGCTTCTTCAGGTTGCGCCCGCGCGAAAACCCGTCCATGCCGTCCTCGACCAGAAACAGCCCGATGGCGTGGGGGTTGTCGGCGCTGACGCGCGCCGCGACCAGCACGAGACCGGCCAGGAACCCGTTGGAAATATAGGTCTTCGATCCGTTCAGCAGCCAGTGGTCGCCCATGTCCTCGGCTTTCGCGCGGATCGCGGCGAGGTCGGACCCCGCGCCCGGCTCGGTCATGGCGATGGCGAGCACGGTGTCCCCGCGCACCAGCCCCGGCATGTAGCGGTCGCGCAGCGCGTCGGAGGCGAACTTATGCAGATATGGCCCGACGATGCGGTTGTGCAGCGAAATGAAGAACCCGGATTCGCGGGCCCCGATTTCCTCGACGATGATCTGGTCGTAGCGGAAATCGTCAAGCCCCAGCCCGCCGTGCTTTTCGGCGGCATACATGCAGAGAAACCCCTGCGCGCCGGCGCTTTTCCACACCTCGCGGCTGACGCAGCCATCCTCGCGCCACTGGGCTGAATGGGGGAACACCTCGGCCTCGGCCCATTTTCGCACCGTGCTGCGGAAGATCTCGTGCTCCTCGTCAAAGAGTCTTCGTTTCAACATTTTCTTTTTCCATGCTGGTTTGCGTTGGTTATTTCATCCGGCGTCTGAATTGCGCAGCCGTTCCAGCGCCGATGGTTTCACCGCAAATCGCGCGCCATGGGCCTCGGCCAGTTCGCGTGCGCGGGCGGCGAAGGCGTCGAGCCCGACGCCGCGGATGAACCGCAGCGCGCCGCCGGTATGGGCCGGAAAGCCGATGGCGAAGATCGAGCCGATATCGGCCTCGGTCTCGGAGCGCAGCACGCCCTCGTCGAGACAGCGCAGGGTCTCGACGGCCTGCCGGTAGATCAGCCGGTCCTCGGCGTCCTGCATGGAAATTTCGCCGTTGCCCTGGGCGAATTGCGCCAGCCCCGGCCACAGGGTCCGGGCCCCGTCCGCGTCGTAATCGTAGAAGCCGCCGCCATGACGCCGCCCGCCGCGGCCCATGGCGACCATCCTGTGCGCCACCGCCAGCGTCGCCGAATTGTCGGTGGGAAACCCGTTTTCGACCCCGAGCCGCGCATCCAGCGCCAGATGCGTGTCATGCACCTTCCTGCTGAGCGTCAGCGACACCTCGTCATGCACCTGCAACGGACCCACCGGCATCCCGGTCTTCCAGGCCGCGCGCTCGATCGCCGCCGGGGCCATGCCGTCGCGCAGCAGCGCCTGCCCCTCGTCGAGATAGGTCCCGAACACCCGCGAGGTGAAGAAGCCGCGCGCGTCATTCACCACGATCGGGATTTTTCCGATCTGGGTGACGTAGTCATGCGCCTTGCGGATGGTGTCCTGCGAGGTCTGCGCCCCGGCGATGATCTCCACCAGCCGCATGCGATCCACGGGCGAGAAGAAATGGATGCCGACGAAGCGCGACGGATCCGGGCAGGCCTGCGCCAGAATCGAAATCGGCAGGGTCGAGGTGTTGGAGCCGTAGATCCCGTCCTCGGCCAGAAGCGCGAAGCTTTCCGCGATCACGCTTTCCTTCAGCGCGAGGTCCTCGAACACCGCCTCGATGATGATGTCGGCGCCTGCGCAATCATCCGCGTCCGTGGGGCGGATCAGGTCGAGCAGCGCCGCCCTGGACTCCGCATCCATGCGCCGCCGTTTGATGCGGGCGTCGCACAGCGCTTCGGAATGCGCCTTGCCTTTCCGCGCGTTGCCGATATCGGTGTCCTTCAGCGCCGTCGGCAAGCCGCGCGCGGCGTGGGCGAAGGCGATGCCCGCGCCCATCATCCCGGCCCCGAGCACCGCTGAACCGGCGGCTTTCCAGCGCGGGCCCTCGGGGCGAAAGGCGCCGCTTTTCACTGCGTTCATGCCAAAGAAGAACGTGGTGATCGCCGCCTTGGCCTCGCGGCTCGGGACCAGCGCGCAGAAGGCGCGGCTTTCGGCGCGCAGGGCGCTGTCGAACCCCATGCGCATGGAATTCACCGCCAGGTCGAGGATTTTTTCCGGCGCCGGGGCCAGCCCGCGCGTGCGGGTGACCAGCATGGTCGGGGCCATCATCGCGGTCATGCGGATGTTGTCGGCCTCGGCATTGCCGCCGGGATAGGCGAACCCCTTGCGGTCCCATGGCTGGGCGTGGGCCTGCGGGTTGGCGAGAATCCAGTCCTTCGCCGCCGGGATCAGATCGTCGCGCGCCGCGGCCAGCGCGTCGATCATGCCCAGTTTCAGCGCTTTGGCCGGCGCGTGGGGCTTGCCCTCCAGCAGCACCGGCAGCGCCTTTTCAAGCCCCAGCAGCGCGGTGATGCGCACCACGCCCCCGGCCCCGGGCAGCAGGCCCAGCGTCACCTCGGGCACGCCGGTCACCGCCGCCGGATCGTTCAGCGCGATGCGGTGGTTGCAGGCGAGCGCGATTTCATAGCCCCCGCCAAGCGCCGCGCCGTTGATCGCGGCGACCACCGGGACCGGCAGGCGTTCAAGACGGCGCAGAAAATCCTTGTTTTCCTCGACATGGCCGAAATAGGTCTCGTCGGCCCTGTCCACCGCCAGCAGCGCGTGCAGATCGCCCCCGGCGAAGAAGGTCTTCTTGGCCGAGGCGATGACCACGCCGGCGAGGCCGTCTTCGGCCTCCAGCCGTTCCATCGTGGCCTTCATCAGGTCGCGATAGGCGGCGTTCATGGTGTTGGCGGACTGTCCCGCCATGTCCATGGTCACGGTGACGATCCCGTCCGCGTCCTTTTCATAGGCGAACATGGCTCAGATCCTCTCGATGATCGAGGCGATGCCCATGCCGCCGCCCACGCACATGCAGATCAGCGCGCGTTTCAGGTTCCGCCGGTCCAGTTCGTCGAGCATGGTGGAGACCAGCATCCCCCCCGTCGCCCCCAGCGGATGCCCCATGGCGATGGCGCCGCCCACCACGTTGAGCTTTTCGTCGGGCACGTCCAGATCCCGTTGCAGGCGCAGGGCGACGGACGCGAAGGCCTCGTTGATCTCCACCAGGTCGATGTCGTCGATGGTCAGCCCGGCCTTGGCCAGCGCCTTTTTCGAGGCCGGGCCGGGGCCGGTGAGCATGATCGTCGGTTCCGTGCCGGTCAGCGCCACCGACACCACCCGTCCGCGCGGCGTCAGCCCCATGTCGCGCCCCGCCTGCGCGTTGCCGACCATCACCAGCGAGGCCCCGTCGACGATCCCGGACGAATTGCCCGGGGTGTGCACATGGTCGATGCGCTCGATTTCGGGGTATTTGGCCAGCGCGATGGCGTCAAACCCGAAGGCGCCGGATTTTTCGAAACTGGGCTTCAGGGCGCCGAGCCGCTGCATGTCGGTGTCGGGCTTGATGAAATCGTCGCGGCTCTGGATGACGAAGCCGTTCTCGTCGGTCACCGGCACGACCGAGCGGTCGAACCAGCCGGACTCCCGCGCATGCGCCGCGCGGCGCTGGCTTTCCACGGCGAAGGCGTCCACGTCGTCGCGCCGCCAGCCGCCCAGCGTGGCGATCAGATCGGCGCCGATGCCCTGGGGCGCGAAGCCGGTGGCGAGGTTGGTCTCGGGGTCCTCGGCGAACGGCCCGCCATCGGCGCCCATGGGCACGCGGGACATGGATTCGTAGCCGCCGGCGCAGACCAGATCCTCCCAGCCGCTGGCCACCTTGGCGGCGGCGGTGTTGAAGGTGTCGAGCCCCGAGGCGCAGAACCGGTTCACCTGCGCCCCGGCGACGCTTTCATCCCAGCCGGCCTTTTGCAGCGCGATTTTCGGCAGCACCGACCCCTGCTCGCGCACCGGCATGACGCAGCCCAGCATCACGTCGTCGACGCGCGCGGTGTCCAGATCGTGGCGCGCCTGCATCTCGCGCAGCAGGGTGGTGACCAGCGTGATCGGCTTCACCTCGTTCAGCGTGCCCTGCGGCTTGCCTTTCGAGCGGGGCGTGCGGATCGCATCATAGATATAAGCCGTCTCGGTCATCTCGAACCTTCCACTGACCCCCCGTGCGCGGGGGGCGCCAGGGCGAGGCTAGGTCAGCCGCGCGACGCGTTCAAGCGTGGCGCGGGGCGCGCGCGGGGTGACGTCGCGGCGCCGCGCGCCTTGCCGCAGAACGCGATTTCGCATTGACCCGGGCGCCGCGCGGATCAATCCTTGCCGCCTGAGGACGACCCGCGCGGGGCGCCGATCACGCCGCGCCGCGCGCCTGCCACGAAAAATGGGGAACCACCATGCCGGACGCCAAGCAGTTCTACATCAACGGCGCCTGGGTCGCGCCCGTCGCGCCGACCCATATCGACATCATCAATCCGGCCACCGAGGACCCCGTGGGCCAGGCGGCGCTTGGCAACGCCGATGACGTGAACGCCGCCGTCGCCGCCGCCAACGCCGCCTTCCCCGCCTATGCCGCCACCAGCCGCGAGGACCGCGTGGCGCTGCTGACCCGCATCGGCGACATCTACGAATCGCGCATGCAGGACATGGCCGACGCCATCCAGACGGAAATGGGCGCGCCCTCCAAGCTGGCGCTGCAGGCGCAGGCCGCCTCGGGGCTCGGGCATATCCGCCGGGCGCTGTCGGTGCTCAGGAAATACGAATTCGACATTCCCATGCGCTCCACCATGGTGACCCGCGAACCGATCGGCGTCTGCGGCCTGATCACCCCGTGGAACTGGCCCATGAACCAGGTCTGCTGCAAGGTCGCCCCGGCGCTGGCGGCGGGCTGCACGATGGTGCTGAAACCGTCGGAAATCGCGCCGCTGTCCACCATGGTCTTCATCGAGATCCTGCACGAGGCCGGCGTGCCCGCCGGGGTCTGCAACATGGTGATCGGCGACGGGCCGGGGGTGGGGGCGGTGATCTCCGCCCATCCCGACATCGACATGGTCAGCTTCACCGGATCGACCCGCGCCGGCATCCTGGTGTCCAAATCCGCCGCCGACACGGTGAAGCGCGTGGCGCTGGAACTGGGCGGCAAATCCCCCAACATCATCCTCGACGACGCCGACATGGAACGCGTCATCAAGGGCGCCGCCATGTCGCTGTTCTCCAACACCGGACAAAGCTGCAACGCCCCGAGCCGCCTGCTGGTGCCCAGCGCCTGGAAGGACGACGTGGAATCGATCTGCGCCGCCGCCGCCGAACGCTGCAAGCCGGGCGACCCGAAGGCCCCCGACACCCGCATCGGCCCGCTGGCCAACGGCGTGCAGTTCGCCCGGGTGCAGACCCATATCGAAAACGCCATGGCCGAGGGCGCGAAGCTGGTCGCCGGCGGCCCGGGCCGCCCCGACGGGCTCAATCGCGGGTTCTACGTGCGGCCCACGGTGTTTTCCGACGTCACCAACGACATGAGCATCGCCCGCAACGAGGTGTTCGGTCCGGTGCTCGCCATCCTCACCTATGACAGCGAGGACGAGGCGGTGGCCATCGCCAACGACACCGATTACGGGCTGTCATCCTACGTGTCCTCGGGATCGCTGGAACGCGCCCGCGGCGTCGCGCGGCGCATCCGCGCCGGCATGGTGCACATCAACGGCGCCGGCGGCGACAACGCCGCGCCCTTCGGCGGCTACAAGCAGTCGGGCAACGGGCGCGAGCATGGCGTTTTCGGGTTCGAGGAATTTCTCGAAGTCAAATCCATGTTCGGCTACGCCCCGGGCTGATTGCTTTCATGTTCACGCCGGGGCCGGCGCAACCGCCGGCCCCCGATCGCGCCAACGAAAGCCCGCCATGACCATCGACCCCGAAAAGCTCATGGCGCTGCGGTTTCCCGAAATCGAGCATCGCTACGACGAAAAACACGTGATGCTCTATGCGCTGGGTCTCGGGCTTGGCGCCGATCCCACCGACCCGGCGCAGCTGCGCTACGTCTACGAGGACGGGCTGCGGGTCCTGCCCACTTTCGCCACCATGCTCGCCTATCCCGGCGCCTGGGCGCGGGATCTGGACACCGGCATCGACTATCTGAACCTCGTGCATGGCGAACAGCGCCTGCGCCTGCACGCGCCCTTGCCGGCGGCGGCGACGGTGACCGGGCGCATGCGCGTCACCGGGCTGATCGACAAGGGCGCGGGGCGCGGGGCGCTGGTGTTCTCCGAACGGGTGGTGCGCGACAAGGCCACCGGCGCGCGCCTCGCCACCGTCTCGCAAACCACCTTCTGTCGCGGCGATGGCGGCTTGGGCGATGGCGGCGGCGGGGCATTCGGCGCCCCGCCGCCCCGGCCTCACGGCGTGCCCGAGCGCCCCGCCGATGCCTGCGTCGACATCGCCACGCGCCCCGAGGCGGCGCTGATCTACCGCCTGTCGGGCGATCTGAACCCGCTGCACGCCGACCCGGCGACCGCCCGCGCCGCCGGGTTTGCGCGCCCGATCCTGCACGGGCTCGCCACCTACGGGATCGCCGGGCGCGCGGTGCTCGACTCAGCCTGCGCCAACGATCCCGCGCGACTCGCGGCGTTCGACGCCCGCTTCACCGCGCCGGTGTTCCCCGGCGAGACCCTGAAAACCGAAATCTGGATCGACGGCGCCGAAGTCAGCTTTCGCACCAGCGCGCCGGATCGCGACGCCGTGGTGCTCGACAACGGCCGCGCCGAGATCGCCCCCTGAGCCTCAGCGCCCGCCCGACACGTTCAGAATCGACCCGGTGACATAGGACGCCGCGTCCGACAGCATCCACACCGCCGCCTCGGCCACCTCCTCGGCGCGCCCGGGCCGGCCCAGCGGCGTGGTGGCGCCGATGGCCGCCGCCCGGTCCGGCGCCCCGCCCGAGGCGTGGATGTCGGTGTCGATGACCCCGGGGCGGATGCCGTTGACCCGCACGCCCTCGGGCGCCAGTTCCCTGGCAAGCCCCAGGGTCATGGTGTCCATCGCGCCCTTGGTGGCGGCGTAATCCACGTATTCTCCGCCCGCGCCGCCAAGGGCGGCCACCGACGACATGTTGACGATCGCCCCCCCGGCGCCGCCGCGCGAACGCGCCATGCGGCGCGCCGCTTCCCGCGCGCAAAGAAACGCCCCGAGGATGTTGACGCGAAACACCCGCTCCATGCGCTCGAGGCTCATCTCGGCCAGCGGCATTCCGGGCGCCACGATGCCGGCGTTGTTGACGAAACCGCCGATGGGTCCGAACCGGGCCTCGGCGGCGTCGAACAGCGCCGCGACCTGCGCCTCGACCGCCACGTCGCCCCGGATCGCCGCGCCCCGACCGCCGGCGGCGGCGATCCCGGCCGCCACCCGATCCGCCGCGGCCGCGTCGCTGTGAAAATTCACCGACACGTCCCAGCCCCGCTGGCCCGCCAGCAATGCCGTGGCGGCGCCGATGCCGCGCGATCCACCGGTTATCAACACATGCACGACGACTCTCCTCGCTCGCAATTTGCGCCAACCGCTTTTTCCTGCCGGAGGCGGGGAAAAGCTCAAGACTCCCGCGCGGGCCCGCCCGCGCTCCGTTTGATGGACGCGGCCCTCAGGTGAACCGGTTGTCCCTCGGGAACCCCCGCGGCGCCATCCGCCCCGCCGCGGCGCGCCTGGCGATGTATTCGTCAAGCTCCGGGCGCAGCACCGTGCGGGTGCGCCCGCCGCGCTCCTTCCATTGCAGCCCGTCGTCGATCGCGAAGGCGATCGCGTCGCTCAGCCCGCCATCCTTGTATTTCTGCAGCCGCACGCCCTTGCCGCGGGCCATCTCCGGCAGCTCCGACAGCGCGAACACCAGCACCTTGCGGTTGTCGCCCACCACCGCCACATGGTCCCCGGTCACCGCGCGGCAGACCCTGGCCTTGGCCGCGCCGCGCAGGTTCAACGCCTGCTTGCCGCTGCGGGTCTGCGCCGCAACATCCGCTTCCGCCACCACGAACCCGTCCCCGGCCGAGGAGGCCAGCAGCCGCTTGCCGCCGGGGCGCAACGCGAACAGGTCCACCATCGCCTCGTCATTGGGCAGATCCACCATCAGTCGCACCGGTTCGCCCATGCCCCGCCCGCCGGGCAGCCCCGAGGCCGCCAGCGTGTAGAACCGCCCGTTGGAGGCGAACAACAGGATGCGGTCCGTGGTCTCGGCGTGGAACACGAAACGCGGCCCGTCGCCATCCTTGAACTTCAGCTCCGAGTCCAGCGCGATATGCCCCTTCATCGCCCGGATCCAGCCGTTCTGGGAACAAACCACGGTGATCGGCTCGCGCTCGATCATCGCCTCCAGCGGCACCTCCTCGATGTCGGGCGCGTCGGCGAAGCCGGTGCGCCGCGCGCCCAGCGGATACTCCTCGCCATGCGTCTTCTTCAGCGCCGCCAGATCATCGACGAAGGTCAGGCCGCGAAACGCCCGCGGCGCCCCGAACTGTTTCCTGGTTTCGCGCAGTTGTTCGGCGATGCGCGCCCATTGCGCCGTCTCGCTGCCCAGAAGGTCTTCGAGCCCGGCGCGCTCCAGCGTCAGCGCGTCGCGTTCGGCCCGCAGCTCGATCTCCTCCAGCTTGCGCAGGGAGCGCAGGCGCATGTTCAGGATCGCCTCGGCCTGCACGTCGCTCAATTCGAATTCGGCCATCATCACCGCTTTCGGCTCGTCCTCGTAGCGGATGATGGCGATCACCCGGTCGAGGTTGAGGAACGCCGTCAGATAGCCTTCCAGCACCTCCAGCCGCCGGTCGATCTTTTCCAGCCGGTGGCGCGAGCGCCGCTCCAGCACCTCGCGGCGATGATCGAGAAAGGCGCGCAGCACCTCGGGCAGCGAACAGACCCTGGGCACCCGCCCGTCGATCAGCACGTTCATGTTGAGCGGAAACCTGGTCTCCAGATCGGTGAGCCGGAACAGCGTCTCCATCAGCACCGCCGGATCGACGTTGCGCGAACGCGGCTCCAGCACCAGGCGGATGTCCTCGGCGCTTTCGTCGCGCACGTCGCCAAGGATCGGCACGCGCCGGGCGTTGACCAGATCGGCGATCTTCTCGATCAGCTTGGATTTCTGCACCTGATAGGGGATTTCCGTGACCAGGATCTGCCACTGGCCGCGCCCCAGATCCTCGACCTCCCACTTGGCGCGCAGCCGGAACGACCCGCGCCCCGTGCGATAGGCGGCGACGATGCTTTCGCGCGGTTCCACCAGCACCCCGCCGGTGGGGAAATCCGGGCCCGGCACGTATTGCACCAGCGTTTCGGCCGAGGCCCCGGGCGCCTTGATCAGATGCAGCGCCGCGTCGATCACCTCGCCGACGTTGTGGGGCGGGATCGAGGTCGCCATGCCCACGGCGATGCCGCTCGATCCGTTGGCGAGCAGGTTCGGGAACGCCGCGGGCAGCACCGCCGGCTCCTCGTCGGCCTCGTCATAGGTGGCGCGGAAATCGACGGCGTTCTCGTCGAGCCCCTGCATCATCACGGTCGAAACCGCGGTCAGCCGCGATTCCGTGTAGCGCATGGCGGCGGCGTTGTCGCCGTCGATATTGCCGAAATTGCCCTGCCCGTCGATCAGCGGGTAGCGCACCGAAAATTCCTGCGCCAGCCGCACCAGCGCGTCGTAGATCGCCTGATCGCCATGGGGGTGGTACTTGCCCATCACGTCGCCGACCACGCGGGCGGATTTCTTGAACCCCTGGGGCGGGTCCAGCTTCAGCAGCCGCATGGCCCACAGCAGCCGCCGATGCACCGGCTTCAGCCCGTCGCGCGCATCGGGCAGGGCGCGGTGCATGATCGTGGACAGCGCGTATTGCAGATAGCGCTCGCCCAACGCCCGACGCAGCGGCTCCGCCGTGATCGCGCCGCCCTGATCGTTCTCGCCCGCATCGTTCATTGGCGCGTCCCGCTTCTTGCTGCCTTTGCCGATCCCGGTGATAGCCGCCGCAACCGGGAGGGTCCAGTCGCGGGCGGCGATAATCGCGCAGGGCGGGGCTTCACGCGCCGCGCGCGGCGCGGCATAACCCGGGGGACGACCGCCGTCCCGTCGCCCTCGCGTGAAAGCCCATGTCATGACCCCGAAAAACCGGCGCCGCGCGATCCTGATCACCGGCTGTTCGTCAGGGCTGGGGCGGGACGCGGCGCGCGGCCTGCGGGCGCGCGGCTGGCGGGTCTTCGCCACCTGCCGCAAGGCGGCCGACTGCGCCGCCCTGCGCGACGAGGGGCTGGAGAGTTTCCCGATCGACTACGCCGACGAGGCCAGCGTCGCGACCGGGGCGGCCGAGGCCCTGTCCCGCTGCGACGGCCGGCTGGACGCGCTTTACAACAACGGCGCCTTCGCGCTGCCCGGCGCGGCCGAGGACCTGCCCCGGGCGGCCCTGCGCGAGACCTTCGAGACCAATGTTTTCGGCGTGCATGACCTCACGCGTCGCGTGATCCCGGCGATGCGCGCGCAGGGCCATGGGCGCATCGTCAACTGCTCCTCGGTGCTGGGGCTGACGGCGGCGCGCTATCGCGGCGCCTATGTGGCGAGCAAATTCGCCCTGGAGGGCCTGACCGACTGCCTGCGGCTGGAGATGCGCGGAACCGGCATCCACGTGATCCTGCTGGAACCGGGACCGGTGCGCACGAAGATCCGCGAGAATTCGCAGGCGCCGTTCGAACGCTGGATCGACTGGCGCGCCTCGCCCCGCGCCGAAAGCTACCGCAGCGAGGTCCTGCCCCGGCTCTACGCCCCCGCCGCGCGAAAACCCGATGCGTTCGAATTGCAGCCGGCGGCCAACACCCGCCAGTTGATCCGCGCCCTGGACGCGCCGCGCCCGGCGCCGCGCTATTTCGTCACCCGCGCCACCTGGATCGCCGCCGGGCTGAAGCGGGCGCTGCCCTCGCGCTGGCTCGACGCGATTCTCGCGCGGATCTGAACCGGGCGCCGCAATGCCCCTGAAAAACGCCTTGACGCTGGTCATGGCCGGTCAGGCGCGCTATTTGTCCGTGCATGTCGAAAATACTGCTCATCATCACTCTCTTCGCCTGCCTGGCGGTTCTGGCGGTGCTGCTCTTTGGCGTCGGCAGTTTCGCGCGCGGCGGCGATTTCAACCGCAAGCACGCCAACAAGATCATGCGCCTGCGCATCATCATGCAGGCGATCGCGGTGGCGCTGATCCTGCTGACGGTCTACGTGGCGCGTCAGGGCGGCTGAGCCGCCCCGGGATTCAGAGGCTAGGCGAGGAGATCGCGACATGGTCGTGCTCAACAAGATCTACACCCGCTCGGGCGACGCGGGTCAGACCGCGTTGGGCGACGGGTCGCGCGTGGACAAGCACGCCGCGCGGGTTGAATCCTACGGCAGCGTCGACGAGGCCAACGCCGCGGTGGGGCTGGCGCGCCTGCATGCCGCGGGCGACATGAGCGCGGCGCTGGCGCGCATCCAGAACGACCTGTTCGATCTGGGCGCCGATCTCTGCCGTCCGGACATGGCCAAGGACGCCGAATCGGATTTCCCGCCGCTGCGCATGATCGACAGCCAGGTGACGCGGCTGGAGACCGAGATCGACGCCATGAACGCCCATCTGACGCCGCTGCGCAGCTTCGTGCTGCCCGGCGGCGCGCCGCTGGCGGCGCATCTGCATCTGTGCCGCACGGTGACCCGGCGCGCCGAACGGCTGGCGGTGGCGCTGGCGGCGGCGGAACCGGTCAACGAGGCGGCGATCCGCTATCTCAACAGGCTCAGCGACTGGTTTTTCGTCGCCTCCCGGGTCGCCAACGACAACGGCGCCGCCGACGTGCTCTGGGTTCCCGGCGCCAATCGTTGATCCCGGCGGCTTGGCCGATCGCGCCGCCGCGCCGTCCCCCCTTGACTTACGTTAACGTTAACGTCAATAAAAAACCCGCAGTCAAAACCCCCGATTCCGTCGCCTTGCGTCGCTTTTCCCCTCGTCCCCGCGCGCGGGCCGCTGTAAGTCGGAGGGGAAATTTTCCTGCGCGGCGCGACTGCCGCGCGCAACGAGGAGATACGCCGAGATGAAGGTGCTGGTGCCTGTCAAGCGCGTGATCGACTACAACGTGAAAGTTCGCGTGAAAGCGGACGGAACGGGGGTCGATCTCGCCAATGTCAAGATGTCGATGAACCCGTTTGACGAGATCGCCGTCGAGGAGGCCCTGCGCCTGCGCGAAAAGGGCGTGGCCTCGGAAATCGTCGCGGTGTCCATCGGCGTGAAGCAGGCGCAGGAAACCCTGCGCACGGCGCTGGCCATGGGCGCCGATCGCGCCATCCTGATCGAGGCCGCCGAGGACGTGACCACGGATATCGAGCCGCTGGCCGTCGCCAAGCTGCTGAAGGCGGTGGTCGACGAGGAGCAGCCCCAGCTGGTGCTCGCCGGCAAGCAGGCGATCGACAACGACATGAACGCCACCGGCCAGATGCGGGCGGCGCTGCTGGGCTGGTCGCAGGCGACCTACGCCTCGGAGCTGACCATCGAGGACGGCGCCGCGGTGGTGACCCGCGAAGTGGATGGCGGCTTGCAGACCATCAAGGTCAGGCTGCCGGCGATCGTGTCGGTGGATCTGCGGCTCAACGAACCGCGCTACGCGTCCCTGCCCAACATCATGAAGGCCAAGCGCAAGCCAATGGACATGAAGACCGCCGCCGATTACGGCGTCGACGTGACGCCGCGCCTGACGGTGCTGTCCACGACCGAGCCGCCGGCCCGCGCCGCCGGGGTGATGGTCGCGGATGTGGACGAACTGGTGTCCAGACTGAAAAACGAAGCGGGGGTGATCTGATGGCCGTTCTTCTTCTCGCCGAAACCTTCGGCGGCGAATTGTCGGTCGATCAGACCGGCAAGGCGCTGAGCGCCGCGAAATCGCTGGGCGATGTCACGGTGCTGGTCGCCGGCGCGGGCTGCGCCGACGCCGCGGCGGGGGCCGCGAAGCTCGACGGCGCGGCGAAGGTGCTCTGCGCCGACGATCCCGCCTATGGCAACGGGCTGGCCGAGCCGATCGCCGATCTGATCGTCTCCATCGCCGGGGATTACCAGCACATCGTCGCCCCGGCGACGGTGTCGGCCAAGAACATCCTGCCCCGGGTCGCGGCGCTGCTCGACGTGATGGTGATCACCGACGTGACCGGGGTGAAGGGCGTCGACGAATTCGAACGCCCGATCTACGCGGGCAATGCGCTGCAGGTGGTGAAATCCTCCGACGCGACCAAGGTGCTGAGCGTGCGCACCGCCACCTTCGACGCGGCGGGCGAGGGCGGGTCCGCGCCCATCGAAACCCTGACCCCGGTCGCCGATCCCGGCCTGTCCGAATGGGTCGAGGACAAGGTGCAGGCCAGCGACCGCCCCGAACTGACCTCGGCGAAGATCGTGATCTCCGGCGGGCGCGGCATGGGGTCGGCGGAAAACTTCGCCATCATCGAGCGGGTCGCCGACAAGCTCGGCGCGGCGGTCGGCGCCTCGCGCGCGGCGGTGGATTCGGGCTATGCGCCCAATGACTGGCAGGTGGGTCAGACCGGCAAGGTCGTGGCCCCCGATCTTTACATCGCGGTGGGGATTTCCGGCGCGATCCAGCACCTGGCGGGGATGAAGGATTCAAAGGTCATCGTCGCCATCAACAAGGACGAGGACGCGCCGATCTTCCAGGTCGCCGATTACGGCCTGGTCGCGGATCTGTTCGAGGCGGTGCCGGCGCTGGAAAAGGCTCTGGACTGACTTTCGCGGAATCCGGCGCGCGCCGCCGGCTTGTCGTCTTGCGCCGCCCCGCCAAGTTCGGCGGGGCGGCGCTTTGGCGTCAGGCGGCGAGCATCCAGAGCGCGACCAGCGCCAGAACGCCGCTGAACAGCATGTTGAGTTTTCGGGCGCTTTCGGGTGTCCGGAGCCGCGCGGCGATGCGATCGCCCGCCAGCGTCCAGACCGAAAAAGCCGCCATGTTGTTGAGGGTGAACACCGAGGCGATCATCAGCACGGCGCCCGCCTGGCCATGCGCCGCCGGCCCCGGGAACTGGGTGAACATCAGGGCGATGATCATGTAAGCTTTCGGGTTGAGCGCCAGCAGGATCGCCCCGTCCAGAAACCCGGCCGGACGGGCGTCGGCGGCGTTCGTCAAGGCGCCGGCGCGGAACATCTTCCAGGCGATCCAGAGCACATAGACCGACCCCGCCAACCGCAGCGCCGTGAAACCCGCGGGGAAGGCGCCCCGCGCCGCGGCGAAACCCAGGCCGATGCCGGCCGCGGCCAGCCATGTGGCCGCGTGATAGCCGAGATTGGCGCGCAGCGTCGCGCGGAAACCGAAGCGCGCGCCATTCGCGGCGAAGAACATGTTGCCGGGGCCGGGGCTGTAGGCCAGCGGAAACAGGAACGCGATGAGGGCGATGACGGACTGGTTCATGATGTTTCTCGATCGGTCAGGGACCGCCAGTCATTGCATTGCCGGCGCGGGGGCATCCACCCGGATCTTGCGCCCGGAGGCGCGGCGGTTTTTTCGGCGCGGCGCATCGCCTCAGGGCGGGCGCACGATTGCGTGACGGCCACTGGTCAAATCATGGTCGAGAACCGACATTGTCGCCAAACAAGGGAAGGCGAACGCGATGCTGCGCATACTGGGACTGTTTTTCATCGGCACGGGCCTGACCGCCGCCGCGCTCGACTATTACGGTCAGGGCGAGGGCGGCTTCGCCTTCTCGCCGATCGGCAAGTTCTGGTTCGAGATCCACAAGACCAGCCTCATCGGCCTGCAATCGGGGCTGGAGAACCGGGTCTCGCCCGAGGCCTGGGAAACCATCGCCCCGGCGCTCGACTGGCCGGCGGCGCCGGCGCTGATCGGCCTCGGCGTGGCGGTGCTGGCGCTGAAGGGGCTGCTGAAAATCCGCGCCGCCAACAAGCGCGCCAGCCGCATCTGAGCCCGACCGACCGGGATCCGCCCTGCGCAAAAGGCAAGTCTTGGCGCCTCAGGCGCGCCGCCGCCCCCGGCGTCGGGCGCGACTGGCGGCCATGGGGTCGGCGTCGAACAGCGCCGCGAGCTGTTCGGTCATGGCGCCGGCCAGCTGCTCCACATCGGTGATGGTCACCGCGCGGTCGTAATAGCGGGTCACGTCATGGCCGATGCCGATGGCCAGCAATTCCGGCTGGCGTCGCCGCTCGATCATGGCGATCACGTCGCGCAGGTGTTTTTCCAGATAGTTCGACGGGTTCACCGACAGGGTCGAATCATCCACCGGCGCGCCGTCCGAGATCACCATCATGATCTTGCGCTGCTCGGGGCGCGCGGTCAGGCGGCGCGCGGCCCATTCCAGCGCCTCGCCGTCGATGTTTTCCTTCAGCAGACCTTCTTTCATCATCAGTCCGAGATTGGCCCGCGCGCGCCGCCAGGGCGCATCGGCGCTTTTGTAGATGATGTGGCGCAGGTCGTTGAGCCGCCCCGGATTGGCCGGGCGTCCGGCCTGCAGCCAGGCCTCGCGCGACTGCCCGCCCTTCCAGGCGCGGGTGGTGAAGCCCAGCACCTCGACCTTCACCTGGCAGCGTTCCAGCGTGCGCGCCAGGATGTCGGCGGAGATCGCGGCGATGGAGATCGGGCGCCCGCGCATCGACCCTGAATTGTCGATCAGCAGGCAGACCACGGTGTCGCGGAACTTCGCCTCCTTCTCCACCTTGAAGCTCAGCGGCGTGGTCGGATTGGCGACCACGCGGGCGAGGCGGGCGGCGTCGAGCACGCCTTCTTCCTTGTCGAAGTCCCAGGATCGGTTCTGCTGCGCCTGCAGCCGGCGCTGCAGCTTGTTGGCGAGCCGCCCGACCATGCCCTTCAGGGGTTCGAGCTGCTGGTCGAGATAGGCGCGCAGGCGTTCCAGTTCCTCGGGTTCGGCCAGATCTTCGGCGTCGACGGCCTCGTCGAAGGCGGTGGTGAAGGCCTTGTAATCCGGGTCGGCCTCGGAATGGGGCTCGGGCGGCTGGGGCTGGGCCGGCGGTTCGCCGTCCTCGGCCTGGGCCGCGTCGGCCATGTCCGAGTCCTCGCTCTCCTCCATGGAGGTTTCGGCGGATGACGATTCCCGCTCCTCCGAGGAGTCCTCGTCGGCGGCGGAGTCCTGATCCTGCTGCTGGTCCTCCTCGCCGCCCTGCTCGCCGTCCTGCTGCTGGTCGTCCTCGCCCTCCTGCTGGTCCTCGTCGCTGTTCTCGGGGTCGTCAGGATCGTCGCCCAGCTGTTCGCCATAGCCGAGATCGGCGATCACCTGACGCGCCAGCCGGGCGAACGCGGTCTGGTCGTCGAGCGCCGCCTCGGCGTCGCCGATATGTTCGCCCGAACGGCTGTCCAGAAAGCCGCGCCACAGGTCCAGCACGTTGTCGCAGCCCGGGGGCAGGGGGCGCCCGGCGGCCAGTTCGCGGATCATCAGCCCGGCGGCCTCGGCCAGCGGCGCGTCGCTCGCCTCGGTGATCCCGGCATAGCCCTTGCGTTTCGCCTCGTCGGCGAGGCGGGCGTCAAGATTGTCGGCGACCCCGGGCATGGCGCGGGCGCCGATGGATTCGCAGCGGGCCAGTTCCATGCTTTCGAAAATGTCGCGCGCCATTTCCCCCTGCGGCAGGTAGCGGGCATGGGTGGCGTCGTCATGAAAGCGCAGGCGCAGCGCGTAGGCGTCCGAGGCGCCGCGGGCCAGCATCACCTCGTCGCGGGTCATGCGGCGCGACACCTGGGGCAGGCGCACCGCGTCGCCGCTCAAGCCCGGCGGGTCGATGGAAAACGCCACCGACAGCTCGGGCTCGTTGGCCATGGCGCGGGTCGTCTCGGCCAGCGCCTTCTTGAACGGTTCGGCGGGGTTGTCCTGGCCGCCTGGCCCGGCGGACCGGTTTGACTGCGGGGCGGCCATGTTCAGCCGAGGCTGACGGAGGCGGCGCTTTCCGGCAGTTCCTCGCCAAAGCAGCGCTGGTAGAATTCGGCCACGGTCTGGCGTTCCAGTTCGTCGCACTTGTTGAGGAAGGTGAGCCGGAACGCGAACCCGACATTGTTGAAGATCCGCGCGTTCTCGGCCCAGGCCAGCACCGTGCGCGGCGACATCACGGTGGACAGGTCGCCGTTCATGAAGGCGGAGCGCGTGAGGTCGGCCACCGTGACCATGCGCCCGATGGTGGTCTGGCCCTCGGGGGTCTGGTAGTCGGCGTTCTTGGCCAGCACGATCTCGGCCTCGGCGTCATGGCTGAGGTAGTTGAGCGTCACGACCATGGACCAGCGGTCCATCTGGCCCTGATTGATCTGCTGGGTGCCGTGATAGAGCCCGGTGGTGTCCCCGAGCCCCACGGTGTTGGAGGTGGAGAACAGCCGGAAGAACGGGTGCGGGTGGATCACCACGTTCTGATCCAGCAGCGTGAGCTTGCCGTCGGTCTCCAGCACCCGCTGGATCACGAACATCACGTCCGGGCGCCCGGCGTCGTATTCGTCGAACACGATGGCGACCGGATTGCGCAGCGCCCAGGGCAGGATGCCCTCGTGGAATTCGGTGACCTGCACGCCGTCGCGGATCTTGATCGCGTCCTTGCCGATCAGGTCGATGCGGCTGATATGGCTGTCGAGATTGACCCGCACGCAGGGCCAGTTGAGCCGGCAGGCGACCTGTTCGATATGGGTGGACTTGCCGGTGCCGTGATAGCCCTGGATCATCACCCGGCGGTTATGGGCGAATCCCGCGAGGATCGCCAGCGTGGTGTCCCGGTCGAAACGATAGGTGGGGTCGAACACCGGCACCCGGTCCGTGGGCTCGGCGAAGCCCTTGACCGTCATGTCCATGTCGATGCCGAACGCCTCGCGCACCGAAATGTCGACCGAGGGTTCCATCGTCTCCAGCAACGCGCCGTCCGCCATGATGTTTCGTCTTTCCTAAGATCGCGCCGTGTCTCGCAAGGGAACCGTCCGGAGGGCGAACGGCGGCGGGACCAAAACCGTCCGCCGAGAGCGTCTGCGCGCTGAACTGATCTTTTGGAACATATGGCGTGCTGGCGCAAGGGCGAGGGCGCGCGCGCGCGGCCCCTTGTCGCGTGACGCGACGGCGCCCATAATGGGTGCGGGCACAGGGGGGGAACGGTCATGAGCGGCGGCATGCGCCTGCGCATCGGCGCGGCGGTCGGCTTTTCGCTGGCCGCGGCGGGGCTGGGCTGGTCGGCGATCGATCGCCTGGATCCGGGATTCGGCGGCCGGGGGGCTGGCGGTCTGGGATTTGGCGATCGGGGCGGGCTTTCGGGCGCGCCCGGCTTCGTCACGCCCGCGGATCGACCCAAATTCATCACCCCGCCTGATGCGCCGATCGCGTCGGGCGTGCCGGACGCGGCGGGGCGCGCGCGGGTGATCGACGGCGACACGCTGGAGGTCGCGGGCCGGAAAATCCGCCTCGAGGCCATCGACGCCCCCGAAACCGACCAGAACTGCACCGACGCCGCCGGGCGCGCCTATGCCTGCGGCGACCGGGCGCGCGCGGCGCTTGACGGGTTCCTGCGCGGCCGGCGCGTGGTTTGCGCGGGCGAGGCCAGCGACCGCTATGGACGGCTGCTCGCCATCTGTCGCGTCGGCGACGGGGATGGCGACGGCGTGGATCTGGGCGCCTGGATGATCGGGCAGGGCTGGGCGCTGGCCTATCGGCGGTATTCGGCGCGCTACGGCGACGCCGAGGATGCGGCCCGCGCGGCCGGGGCCGGCATGTGGGCGGGCGGCTTCACGCCGCCGTGGGAACACCGCTCGGCGCAACGGGTGGCGGCGCGGCGCGGCGCCCCGACCGCTTTACGCAACGCGCCCGACGCGGGCTGCGTCATCAAGGGCAATATTTCGAAAAACGGCAGGATCTACCATGTGCCGGGGTCGCGCGCCTATGCCAGGACCCGCATCAGCACGGCGCGCGGCGAACGCTGGTTCTGTTCGGAATCCGAGGCCCTGTCCGCCGGCTGGCGCCCCCCGCACGGCTGATCCGGCGCGGGCGCCGCGCCGCGCGAAAGATCAGTTCGCAAAGCTGCGGCTGTCCTTGATCTGCTCCCAGGCCCAGAGCACCTCGCGCAGGCGGTCTTCTTCATCGCGGCGCCCGTCATTCATGTCCGGGTGAAGATCCTTCACCAGTCCCTTGTAAATTTTGCGAATTTCGGTTTTCGTCTGGTGATCCGCCACGCCGAGGATGGCAAGCGCCCGGCGCTCGGAATGGGGCAGGTTGCGCTTGCGCCGGGGGCGGGGATCCGGCCCGGCGCCGGTCTTGCCGGGGTTGATGGTGGCGTTTTCGCCCAGCACCTCCATGGGGTCGGCGAAGCCGAAGCGTTTCCAGGCCTGACCCTCGGCATGGGGCTCCGCGCCCTGGGGCTTTTGCGGCTGGTCGCCGAAACGCCAGGTGGGGCGGTCCCAGGTCATGTCGGCCTTGATCTGGCGTTCCATCTCGTCGGCGGTGTGATCGGCGAAGAAATTCCACGACTTGTTGTATTCGCGCACATGGTCGAGACAGAACCACAGGAACTCGTCCAGCGTGTCCGGGGCGCGCGGCGCGCGATACTGGGCCTTGGCCGCGCAGCCCGCATGGGCGCAGCTGCGCGCGCCGCCGTCCACGGCGCCGGACATGCCGCGCCGGCGCGTGCGTCTGCGCTTGTCGGCGGTGACGGAAACGTCGTAATCAAGAGGCGAACGCGGCGGCAAGCGAGGCTCCTGCATTGACCCATGACGCGGCTCGGCGCGCATGGCGTGGTTGGCGGCCCGGGCCGCTTGTCCGGCGCGCCGGTCGATGGCGCGCGAATCCGGGGACGACGACTGTATCCCATGGGGCGTAAACGCCAAGTCACCTCAGCGGGGCGCGATGCCGCGCCGCCCGCGTGACGCAAGCCAGAACGGAGACCACATGACCGCATCCAACGCAAGCGCCGAAAACCCGGACGAGAAACCCATCGCCGCCCGATTGCGCGCCAGCCTGACCGAGGCCTTCGCCCCCGAGGCGCTGGAGATCGAGGACCAGTCCGAGCGTCATCGCGGCCATGGCGGCTATCGCGAGGGCGGCGAGACCCATTTTCACCTGCGCATCCGCGCCGCCGCCTTCAACGGGCTGAGCCGGGTCGCCAGCCAGCGGCTGATCTACAAGGCGGTCGCGGCCGAGATGCGGGACCGGGTGCACGCCCTGTCGCTTGACGTGTCGGGCACGGCGGCGTGACCGCGCCGCTGGGCCTGATCGCGGCGCTGGCGCTGCTGAGCGGCTGCGCCGTGGCGGCGGTGACCGGGGCGGCGGTGGGCACGGCGGTGAGCGTCGGATCCACGGTGGTGGGCGTCACCGTGGACGCCACCGGCGCCCTCGTCAGCGCGGCGATTCCCGACGGCGAGGACGACGACGACTGAACCGCGGCCCCGACAGCGCCGCCCCGGCGCCGTCCCCGCCGCCGCCCCGGTCACCGTCGCCGCGGCGCTCAGGACGTCGCGGGGCCGAGCCGGTGCGGCGATCCCTCGGGCGCGGCGGGGTCGATCTGCATGTCGGCGCGCAGGGCGAAGGGCTCCGCCCCGGCGCGCTGCGCCAGCGGCGCCGAATCCCGCGGCGCGGGCGTCGGGCGCGGGGTTTGCTGGGGCGGCGCATTCTGCGCCAGCCGCGCCGCGATCTGCGGCGTCAATTGCGACGGGACCTGCTGGATTTCCCGGCGAAACACCAGAAAGCTGTGGAACACGTCCTCCACCCGGCGGAACAGGCCGGTCCTTTCCTGACAGGGCAGGTTTTCGGCGCGGTAGTATTCCCAGCCGTCCACCGCCTCGGCGGCGAGCAGGTCCTCGACGGTGCGCGCGAAGCTGTCCGCCTTGCCGCGCACGCCCTTGAAGCGCTTGGCGCGTTGGGGGGCGGCGACGGTCTTGTATTCGTATCTGGTCATTTCTGCTTCCCTGCGGCGCGGTCCCGGTCTGGCGTGAATTTAACCGCTGATCGCGGCGCGGTCGAGGCGCCGGGGGCGAAAACTCCGGGCGGCGCCTATTCGATGCCAAGCTTCTCGCGCACCAGTTTCTGCACCGCCTGCGGATTGGCCTTGCCGCGCGAGGCCTTCATCACCTGGCCGACGAACCAGCCGGCCATGGACGGCTTGGCCCTGGCCTGTTCGGCCTTTTCGGGATTGGCGGCGAGCACCTCGTCCACCGCGGCGGCGATGGCGGCGGTGTCGGTCACCTGCCGCATGCCGCGCGATTCGACGATGTCCGCCGGATCGCCGCCTTCGGACCAGACGATCTCGAACAGCTGCTTGCCGATCTTGCCGGAAATGTCGCCCCTGGCGATCAGGTCGATGATCCCGCCGAGCTGCGCGGCGGAAACCGGCGATTTCTCGACCGCGAGGCCCTGCTTGTTGAGCCGCCCGAACAATTCGTTGATCACCCAGTTGGCCGCCTGCTTGCCGTCGCGCCCGTCGGCCACCGATTCGAAGAACCGCGCGTTGGCCACGTCGGCGGTCAGCACCCCGGCGTCGTATTCGGTAACCCCGAAATCGGTCACGAACCGCGCCTTCTTCTCGTCGGGCAGTTCGGGCAGCGTGGCGGCGATCTCGTCCACCCAGGCCTGATCGAAGGTCAGCGGCAGCAGGTCGGGATCGGGGAAATAGCGGTAGTCATGGGCCTCTTCCTTGGAGCGCATGGAGCGGGTCTCGCCCTTGCCCGGATCGTAGAGGCGGGTTTCCTGGTCCACCTTGCCGCCATCCTCGATGATGGCGATCTGGCGGCGGGCCTCGTATTCGATGGCCTGCTGGATGAAGCGCATGGAATTCATGTTCTTGATTTCGCAGCGGGTGCCGAGCACGCTGAAATCATCGGCCTCGCGAAAACGTTCGTAATCGCCGGGGCGGCAGACCGACACGTTCACGTCGGCGCGCAGGGACCCTTCCTGCATGTTGCCGTCGCAGGTCCCCAGATAGCGCAGGATCTGGCGGATCTTGCGAACGTATTCCGCGGCTTCCTCGGCTGAGCGGATGTCGGGGCGGGACACGATTTCCATCAGCGCCACGCCGGTGCGGTTGAGATCGACGAAGGACAGCGCCGGGTCGAGATCGTGGATCGACTTGCCGGCGTCCTGTTCCAGATGGATGCGCTCGACGCGGACCCTGCGCGCCACCCCGGGCGCGATGTCCACCAGCACCTCGCCCTCGCCGACGATGGGGTGCTTGAACTGGCTGATCTGGTAGCCCTGCGGCAGGTCCGGATAAAAATAGTTTTTCCGGTCGAACACCGAGCGCAGGTTGATCGCCGCCTTCAGCCCCAGCCCCGAACGGATCGCCTGTTCGACGCATTTCTCGTTGATCACCGGGAGCATGCCGGGCATGGCCGCGTCGACGAGGCTGACATGGGTGTTGGGCTCGGCCCCGAATTCGGTGGAGGCGCCGGAGAACAGCTTGGCGTTCGAGCGCACCTGGGCGTGGATCTCCATGCCGATGACGATCTCCCAGTCGCCGGTGACGCCCGACAGGGTGCGCGCCTGGGGTTCGCGGTATTCGAGCTGGGCCATGTCTTGTCTCCTGTCGCCAACGCCGCCCGGCGCGGATGCGCGCGTCGGGCGCGTCCCGGCTTTGGCTTCACATACCGCGCGTCGCGGGCGATTTCCAGACCGCCGGCGCCACTGATTTTCCGGTCGCGCCAGGGGGGCGGCCCGGGGCCGGGGTTTGCGGCCGGCGTTCCGGTTTGCGTTGCATTGACGCGCCGGCCTTTGCACTATGGCCCTGTTGCGATGGATCAGGGAGTGCGTCATGACCGATCGATCAATCCGGGCGTCGATCCGGGCATTGACGGGGTTGGCCGCGTTGCTCGCCGTCGTCGCGCCGCCGGGCCCTGCCTTGGCCGAGGTCCGGGACGCCGTCGCCCGGATCCGCGAAACCGGTGCGATCCAGCTCGGCTACCGCCGCGACGCGCCGCCGTTTTCCTATCGCGACGAAAACGACGCCCCGGCCGGGCTGGCGGTGCTGCTCTGCGACGAGCTGGCGAACCGGATCGGCGCCGAACTGGGCCTGCCGGAGATTCGAAAGATCTGGCGCCAGCAGAGTTCGCGCTCGCGCTTTGCGGCCATTGAAGACAAGAGCGTCGACCTGCATTGCGGCCCGACCACGCAGACCGTGAACCGGCGGCGCAGCATGGATTTTTCGATCCCCTATTTCATCGACGGCGCCGGCATGGTGTTCCGCCGCGGCGGGGCGGAAAGCCTCAGGGCCCTGTCCAGCGAGCCCGTGGGCGTGCTCGGCGGCACCACCACGGAAAAGGTGGCCATGACCCTGCTGGACAAGCAGGGCGCCACGTCGCGGATCATCGCCTATGACAGCCATGTCGAGGGGCTGAAAGCCCTGCAGCGCGGCGAGATCGAGGCCTATTTCGGCGATCAGTCGATCCTGTACTACCAGCTTGGCCGGCTGCAGCCGGTGGTGCCGCTGGTGATCTCGCCCAAGCAGTATTCCTTCGAACCCTACGCGCTGGCCATGGGGCGGGGCGAATCCGAACTGCGGCTGCTGGTCGACAAGGGGCTGAGCGACATCTACCGCAGCGGCAAGATCTACGATTTCATCCGCGTGTCGCTGGGGCGGATCAACCTGTCCGAACTGACCGAAGCTGTCTATGGCGTGGTCGCGCTGCCCGATTGACGTCCCGGTCCGGGGTTGGGGGCGCCCCCACCCCCCGGGACGGCAGGAGATCAGTCGAAGCGGATCTGTTCGTTGGCGCGTTCGGCGTCGAGCCGTTTCTGATAGTTCGATTGCAGCACGTCCACCACCACCAGCACGAAGATGGCGAAGTAGAAGGTGGTCTTGGACAGCGGCTCCACCAGATAGCCGAAGATCCGCAGCTGCGCCTGATGCCCGCCTTCGCCCAGCAGCACGATGCCGACGATCATCAGGATGAACAGGCCCAGGACCTCGTATTTGCGGTTGCGGCGGATGAATTCGGTCACCCGATCCGCCAGGGCAAGCATGGCGACGCCCGACACCAGGATGGCGATGGCCAGCACCGCGAACACCTCGGTGATGGCCACCGCCGACAGGATCGAATCGAAGCTGAAGATCAGGTTCATGAAGACGATCAGCATCACCACATGCGCGGCGGATTTGGCGCCGCCGGCCTCGTCGGGCTTGTGGTCGAGCTGGTCCATGGACAGCAGATGGCTGATTTCCTTCACCGCCGTGTACATGATGAAGACGCCGCCGAACAGGAACACCAGGGTGGCGAAGTTGAACTCGCCTTCCAGAATTCCCGGCAGGCTGATGGAAAAGAACGGATCGGTGAGCCCCTCCAGCAGCTGGATCATCACGAACAGCAGCACGATGCGCAGCGCCACCGCGATCAGGATGCCCCAGCGGCGCACGCTCTGCTGCTGATCCACCGGCGCGCGCCGCGATTCGATGGAGATATAGAGCAGATTGTCGAATCCGAGCACCGCCTGAAGGAAGATCAGAACCCCCAGATTGCCGATGTTCTCGAAGGTGAACAGTTCCGCCATGTCGCGCTCCCCATCTGTCTGTCCGGCGTCTTTGCGCGCCGCGCCGCCGGGGGTGTCGCCCGGGCGCGGTCGCGTCGGCGGACAATGCCCGTCCGCGCGCGGGCAGGCAAGCGGCGGCGCGCGTCGCGTCGCCGCATTCCGCGACGCTTTCACTTGAAACGGTTGATTAATAAATTTTGAATTGATGGTAAATATTAATGAAATAGAAGGACATGGTTTTGATTTCCTGCGGACATTGCGGTATGAAGGATGGTGCAGACCGACGGAATCCTGAGCTGCCGCATGTTCTTGTGCCTCGCAGTCTTCTGAATTTCTTGATGACTGCAGACTGAGCCGCGGCAATTCCGCGAGGCGGCGGATTTTGATGGAGAGCGACAATGGCCAAGGGGACGGTCAAATGGTTCAATTCGGAAAAGGGCTTTGGGTTCATTCAACCCGATGACGGCGGCAAGGACGTGTTCGTGCATATCACCGCCGTGCAGGCGGCGGGGCTGCAAAGCCTCAGCGACGGGCAGACCCTTGAATATGAAATGGTGCCGGGGCGGGACGGCCGCATGAGCGCCGGAGACCTTGTCATCGACTGATCGGACGCCGGCCGTTGCGCGTGATCGCCCGTTGCGCGATCCCTGCGGCAATGGATCGCCTTTCGCCGAGCGCAGAGGCGGCAGACAGTGCCAGCGCGCCCCTCGGGGGCGCGTTTTGCGTCAGCAATGCGGAATGAACCGGCGCGCCCCGCGCCGCGGGACATGAGGATACGCCATGAGCATGAGCATCTTGAAGCGCGCCGCATCGGCGGCGGTGATCGCAACGACCTTCGCCGCGCCGGCGCTTGGCGGCGAGGATCTGGTGCGCGTGGCCAGCGACGCCTCGGTGGACG
Organism: Oceanicella sp.; assembly: GCF_056449545.1. NCBI lineage: Bacteria > Pseudomonadati > Pseudomonadota > Alphaproteobacteria > Rhodobacterales > Paracoccaceae > Oceanicella > Oceanicella sp. The sequence goes on from NZ_JBWOMN010000096.1 coordinate 29,962, forward strand.
TGACCGTGGCGCGCCTGACGGCGGCGGTGGAAAAGGCCGGGGCGACGGTGTTCGTGGTGGTGGATCACGCGGCGGGGGCCGAGGATATCGGCGTGGCGCTGCGCCCGACCACGCTGGTGGTGTTGGGCAACCCCAGGATCGGCGCGCCGGCGATGCATGAGTCCCAGACCATCGGGTTGGCGGTGCCGCTGCGGGTGCTGACCTATGAGGACGAATCCGGCAAGGTCTGGCTGACCTACGAGGACCCCGCCGAGATGGCCGAGGATTTCGGGCTGTCCGCCGATCATCCGTCGATCAAGAAGATGCGCGGCGCGCTGGCCAAGCTCACCGGCGTCGCGGCTGGCGGCTGAAGGCCAGGGCGCGAAGGGGCAGGGCGCAAGGGGGCGGGGCTCAGGCCGCGAGCATGGCGACCGCCTCGGCGATGTCGAGGCGGCCGTCATAGATCGCGCGCCCGGATATGGCCCCGTCGAGCGGCGCCCCGCAGTCCTTGAGCGCCCGCAGATCCGCCATCGACGACACCCCGCCCGAGGCGATCACCGGGATGCGCACCGCGTTGGCCAGCGCCGCCGTTGCGGCGACATTGGGCCCCTGCATGGCGCCGTCGCGATCGATGTCGGTGTAGATGATGGCGGCGACGCCTGAATCCTCGAAACGGCGCGCCAGGTCGAGCGCGGCGATGTCGGTGGTCTCGGCCCAGCCCTGCACCGCCACCATGCCGCCCCGCGCGTCGATGCCCACGGCGACCTGTCCGGGAAACGCCTTGGCGGCCTCGCGCACCAGATCCGGGTCGCGCGCCGCGACGGTGCCGAGAATCACCCGCGCCAGCCCCTTGCCGAGCCAGCGTTCGACGGTGGCCATGTCGCGGATGCCGCCGCCGAGCTGCGCGGGAATGGCGCAGCGCGCGAGTATCGCCTCGACCGGCGCGGCGTTGACCGGCGCGCCGGCGAAGGCGCCGTTCAGGTCCACCAGATGCAGCCAGGCGCAGCCCGAGTCCTCGAACGCCTTGGCCTGCGCCGCCGGGTCGTCGCTGAACACCGTCGCCCGCGCCATTTCGCCCTTGTAGAGCCGCACGCACTGGCCGTCCTTGAGGTCGATGGCGGGGTAGAGGATCATCGCGCGGCTCCCTGATTTGACGCGGCCCGTGTTTGGCCCTTGCGGCGCGCCATTGCAAGACCCGCCCGTGCGCGGCGCGCGGGGGGGAAACCGGCCGGCGTGATTTATCAAGTAATGCTGCGAATCGTGGCGTCGGGGACGTTTTGCGGCGCAGATTTGCAGAGAAATCCGTTCGTTGTATTTCCCGAAATATTCACGCCGCACCGAAAATTCAAACCATCACGGCAATACAAAATATTCATGCGCCGTAAACGCCGGCGTTGCCGAAAAATACAAGAATGCGTTCCGAGTGCGATTTGATCAGGATCAAGGGAGAGGCGCAGATCATGAATGCCATGAATGAAACCCCGGACGAAGGCGATTCGGAATCCATCGGCGTCGTCAGCCAGGGCGTCGTCAATCCGATCGTCGCCATCCACGACATTCAGGGGGCGGGCGCCGCCAGCCCGCTCGAAGGCCAGGTCGTGGAGACCGCCGGCGTCGTCACCAGCGTGCTGCCGGGGCTGGGCGGGTTCTTCATGCAGACCCCGGACGCGGATGTCGACGCGGATGTCGCCACCTCCGAAGGGTTGTTCGTCTTTCTCGGCGACGCCTTCCCGGCGCCGGCGGTCGGCGACATGATCTCCATCGCCGGCGAGGCGGACGAGTTCTTCGGCAAGACCCAGCTTCGCAACATCGACGCGCTGAGCGTCGACGGTTCCGGCACTGAATTGCCCACCGCGTCGGTGGTGAGCTTCCCGGTGGCCTCGCTCGCCGATCTCGAATCCGTCGAGGGCATGCTGACCGTCATCCCGAACACGCTCTACGTCACCGAGTATTTCAATCTCGATCGTTTCGGCCAGCTGACCCTGTCCTCGGACGGGCCCGGAAACGCCCCGGGCACCGACGGGCGGCTGGACCAGTTCACCCAGTTCAACGCCCCCGACGCCGCCGGCTTCGCCGCGCATCAGGCCGCGATCGAACGGCGCAGCATCATCCTCGACGACGGATCCTCAAGCCAGAACCCGGCGGTGATCCGCTACGGCGGCGGCACGGATCCGCTGAGCGCCGCCAATCCGCTGCGCGGCGGCGACACCGCCCAAGGCGTGCGCGGCGTGCTTGACTACGCCTTCGGCGATTACCGCATCCAGCCCGCGGACGAGGCTTTCGAGGCGCCGGCGGATTTCGAATCCGCCAATCCCCGCACGGCGGCGCCCGAGGACGTGGGCGGCTTCAAGGTGGCCAGCCTCAACGTGCTGAACTACTTCACCACGCTTGACGTCAGCGGCAATCCGGGGTCCGGGCCGAACGGCCTTGGCCCGCGCGGGGCCGACAACGCCGAGGAATTCGCCCGCCAGACCGACAAGCTGGTGAAGGCGGTCATCGACATGGACGCCGACGTCTACGGCCTGCTGGAACTGGAAAACGAATTCCAGACCGACCAGAACGGCGACGGTCTCGTGGCCATCGATTTTCTGGTGGATCAGCTCAACGGCGTCGCCGGCGCGGGAACCTACGCCTCGGTGGATCCGGGGCGCGGCTTCGTCGATGCCGGCGACGCCATCTCGGTCGGCTTCATCTACCGCGCGACCACCACCGCGATCGCCATCGACACCAGCGTCGAGATCCTTGACGATTCCGTCGCCGCCGGCCTCGGCTTCAGCGAACAGATCTTTGACGGATCGCGCAGCAACCGCGCCTCTCTCGCCGCGACCTTCACCGAACTGGCCACCGGCGAGGACGTGACCGTGGCCGTCAACCACTTCAAGTCCAAGGGCTCGGTCAATCCCGGCGACGGCAACCAGAACGCCAATGACGGCGCCGGGAACAACAACGCCATCCGCTTGCTGGCGGCTCAGGCGCTCGACGCCTGGCTCGACGGCGACCCAACGGGGTCCGGCGACGGGGACGTGGTCATTCTCGGCGATCTCAATTCCTACCTGCGCGAGGATCCCATCGCCTTCCTCGAAGGCGCGGGCTATCAATCGCTGATCGGGCCGGAGGACCACTCCTTCGTGTTCGACGGACAGTTCGGCACGCTCGACTACGCCTTCGTCAGCGCCAGCCTGGCCAATTCGCTGACCGGCGTCACCGAATGGCACATCAACGCCGACGAGCCCGACGCCTTCGACTACAATCTCGATTTCGGCCGCGACCCGACCCTGTTCGACGGATCGACGCCCTTTCGCAGCTCGGATCACGATCCGCTGATCTTCGGGCTGGACCTTCAACGCGGCGCGCCCGAGGCCAACAGCCATCTCGAGTTCGACCTTTCGAGCCGCGCGCAGCCCGGGCTGGCGATCGCCGAACTGCACGAGGGCGGCGCCGATCAGGCCGACAGCGGCGACGAGTCATTGCTGCTCGATCAGATTTTCCGCCGCAGCAAGCTGGATCTGGACCGGGACATCGACGGCGATTCCGGGGTGCAGATCGTCGACGTTCACGGCTTCGTCTTCAACGGCGAGGCGCAATTCCCGGATCACATCGCCCCGGTGTCGCGCAAGGACGCGCGGCGGGCCGATTTGGGCGCCGATCTCGACGCCGACGACGTGATCGAGCAGCGGGTGGTGGGGCGGCGCGCGGAAAACCGCGACGCCTTCGGGGTCAGCATGGCGGTCAACGCCAGGGGCGAGGGCCGCGACGGCGGCTATGGCGAGGCCGACGCGCCCATGGACGGCGCCCGCGCGATCGACGACAGCGAATTGCTGTTCTTCGATCTGGCGCTGGACGGGCTGACGGGCGTCGGCGTGTCCTTCGCCATCGACGTCATCGCCGGCGCGCAGGCGGGCGCGGCCCCGTCCGAGGCGGGCGTCACCGTCGATTACTGGGCCGCGGCCGCGGACGGATTCGACCTCATCGCCAGCGAGACCCTGGTCGTCGAGGAAGGCCATGTCGAAAGCCTCGGCGCGGCCGAGGCCTTTGACGCGGTGTCCTTGCGGGCCGCGGATGCGGGCGCGTATTTCCGGGTCGAAAGCCTGGAGATCGACGCCGTCTATGAAGGCCTGTTCGCCTGAACCGGCCTTTCGCGCCCCCGAGCGTTGGCGCGGGGCGCTTCGCCCGCCCCGCCGAAAGAAGCCGGTCGCGAGGCCCCGGGGCCGACCCCGTTCAGATGATCGGCAGATCGGGCGCGGCGCGGGCGCTGAGAAGCGCGGCGCCATCGGCGTTGATCACGATGTTTTCTTCATGCGCCATGAGGCGCCCGTCGCCATGGTTCAGGGACGGCTCCAGCGTCAGAACCATGTTTTCCTCGATCACCGTTTCGTCGAACGCCGCCAGAGACGGCCACTCGGTCAGCTGCATCCCCAGCCCATGCCCCAGCCGACCCACATCGCCGCCCTGATCGTCGATCTCGGCGATCACCGCCCGCATGGCCAGGAACACCGTGCGGCAGGTCGCGCCGGGGCGGGCGGCGGCGATGCCGGCCTCGGTGGCGCGCCACAGCACGTCATAGGCCCGCTTCGCGTGGTCCTCGGCATGGCCAATGGCGAAATTCCGGTCGAAATCGCAAAAATACCCGTCCCATGTCGCGCCCGTGTCCAGCATCATCACGTCGCCGGCCCGAAGGGGGCGATCGGTCGGCGGCGAAATCACGTCGCGATAGCCCCCGGGGCCGGCGCCGCCCGCCAGATAGGGCACGTCATCCGCCCCCTTCGACAGCGCCGCGCGGCGAAACGCGCGGAACACATCTTGCAGCGACGCGCCGGGACGGGCGAAGTCCGGGGTCTGGGCGAAGACCCGCGATCCGATCGCGCAGACATGCGCCAGCTTTTGCAGTTCGGCCGGGGATTTCACCATGCGCAGCGCCCGCACGATCCCCGTGGCGTCGCCGATCCTCAGGCCGGGCAGCCCGGCGATCAGCCGTTCGAAATCGCCCAGCGGCATGCGCAGCGCCGTTTCATGGCCCTTCAGCAGACCGATGCGCGCCCCGGCGCGCGCCAATGGCGCCAGCAGGTCCGTCAGCAGGCTCAGCCCGTCATCGGCGGGGTTCGGCGCGCTCCAGGTGCGGATGTCGTCGATCCAGGTCCGGCGCATCAGCGCCGCGCCGATTTCCGGGATGACCGCGACGGGCTTGCCCTCGGCAGGGACGAACAGGAACCAGGGTCGGGTCGGGCTTTGCCAGAACTGGGTGTGAAACCCGCTGAAATAGCGCAGCTCCGCCTCGCTCATCAGCAACAGGCCGGCGAAATCCTGCGCGGCCATGCGGCGCTGCGCCCGCGCCGTCCGCGCGGCGAATTCCGCCGGGGCGAAGCCTCTGGCCGGGGCGTCAGCGATCGGTCCGGTCTTTCGATGGCAGCCTGTCGCGAACCGGTTGCGAGCACAGCTTGAGGCCGATGGCCGGCAGGGCGTCGTTGAAATCATGAACCGCGGCATGACGCGGCGTCCCGTGGGCGTCCTCCACCCCTTTGCCCGGCCGCATGAAACAACCGGGCAGGGCGGCGCTGAAATGGACGAAATCCTCGGAAAAGCTCATGGGCGGGCGATGGCCTTCGGGCTGGACCGCGAAAACCGCAATGCCGGCGAAATCCGGGGGCGGCGCCAGGCGTTCGGCGGCGCCCGGCAGCATGGCCATGTGACCGTCATGGCCGCAGGCATGCATGACGCGGGGGGCGCGCGATCCATGGCGCAGGGCCGTCAATCGTCGGAGACAATCAGCCATCTTCGATCCTCGGCGATTCAAGCGCGCGCATGGCCGGGGCCGGGCCTTCGAAGCGCGCTGGTCAGCGAAAAATCGGCGGTCATCTCGGTTTCCTGCGTTCGGTCTCCGGTTTTCGGCAATCGGCTTTCGGTTCCAGAGGCGCAGCGCCGTTCAGGCGCCCGCGTTGAACCGGTCGATCATCTGATCCCAGATCGGCGTCAGCCGCATCAGGCCGTCCCAGAAGGACTGATCCCGGCGCCGGTCGAAATCGGCCAGCGAGACGCCCTGCTGTTCGACCCAGGTGTAATAGCCCAGATTGAAGACGCGTTCGCGATCATGGCGACCCAGTTCGATCATGTGGTCGATTCCGACGCCAAGCATGCGTCGCCCGAAGGTCTCCGCCGCCTCCACCTGCCCAAACCTGCCGCCAAACAGCTTTTGTTCGGCGATGGCCAATTCCGTTCCATACATCGACGCGCCGTCCGTGGCGACGGTCAGCACGATGTCCGTCGCGCCCAGCCCCATGTATTTCGCGTATTTGATCGCCCCGAGGATGTTGGCGATCGACGACAGGCCGAAATCGCCGAGGGCGGCGATCTGGCGCTGGTCCAGACCCTTGCGCTCCGACAGGTAGCGCCGCCCGGCCCCGGTGTTGAACACCAGATTCAGCCCGTCGCAGGCGCGATCCGACACGCCGATGATGAAATCGGCGCCCATGACGTTGTGGATCAGCGGCACATGCTTGTCGCCAATGCCCTGGATGTTGTGCTCTCCATAGCCGTTATACAGAAGCGTCGGGCATTCCAGCGCCTCGATCGCCCCGGTCTGCATCCCCAGCGCCTGCTTCAGGTGGTCGCCGGCCGCCAGCGTGCCGCCCGATCCGGTCGCGGCCACGAACGCGCGCGGCGTCAGGCGCCCGTCGGCGTTCACATGTTCGAGGATCCGCTGCATCGCCGGGCCGGTGACCGCGCGGTGGATGATGTAGTTGCCGAATTCGCTGAACTGGTTGAGGATCAGGTTTTCCGGGTCTTGCGCCAGCGCGCGGCAGGCGTCGTAGATTTCCTTCACATTGCTTTCCGTGCCGGGCGTGCGGAGGATATCGGCCGGATCGGCCAGCCAGCGATCAAGCCAGTCGAACCGCTCCTTGCTCATCCCCTCGGGCAGGACCGCCGCCGACCGGCAGCCCAGCAGCGTCGCGATGGCCACCCCGCCGCGGCAGTAATTGCCGGTCGAGGGCCAGACCGCGCGATGGCGCGCGGCATTGAACGCGCCCGACAGAAGGCGCGGGATAAGGCAGCCATAGGCGGCCAGCACCTTGTGGGCGCCGATCATCGGAAAGGTGTTGCCCAAGGCCACGACGATGCGCGCCTTCACCCCGGTGAGCGCCTCCGGCAGCACCGCATGCGCGGGCACGTCCACCAGGCCGCGCCGATCCGCGCCATTGTGCCAATGCACCCGAAACAGGTTGCGCGGATCGGCTGAATCCGGGTCGATATCGGCCATGCCCGACAGCTGCGCCGCCAGGCGCGCCGGCGGGTCGGCGAGATCGGAAATGCGCGGCAGCGTCACCCCGGCCCGACGCAGTTGCGCAATGTTTCCGAAATAGGCGGATTGATCGACAATGCGATCTTCAAGTCCCGGCGTCATGGCGCGGCCTTTCTGTCCCTGTCGGATGGCGGCGCGCAGACAGGTTCGCCCTTCAATCTTCGCGGCTCATGTGGCATGGCTGTCATTTGGTCGCCCTGAACGCGGTGCTGGCGTCACGATATCGACAATGCGCGAGGCGATCACATCAAGTTTCGGGATTTTTCGGGAAATCGAGAGATAAAGACGTTGGTTGTCGAGGTGGGCGCGTCATGGCGGATCTGAACGAGCTTGATCGGACGATCCTGCGACTCATGCAGCGGAACGCCCGCATGCGGCTGGACGAGATCACGGCTCGGGCGGGCGCGTCCGTGGCAACGGTTCAGCGCCGGATCAGGCAACTGCGCATGCGCGGGGTCATCGCCGGCGAAGTGGTCGTCATCGACCCGGAAACCGTCGATTTCGCCATGACCTTCCTCATTCTCGTGGAACTCGAACGGGAAAGCATCCGCCAGCTTGACGGTTTTCGGCGCAAGGCGAAAGCCGAGCCTCAGATCCAGCAATGCTATTACATCACCGGCGACGCCGATTTCGCCCTGATCGCGCTGGCCAGGGACATGAAGGATTACGAAGCCCTGACCCAACGCCTGTTTTTCGAGGATTCCAACGTCAAGAGGTTCCGAACCAATGTGGTGATGGACCGCACCAAGGCGAGCATGAACGTCCCGCTCTGAGCCCTGTTGACGAAAGGGATTTCCACGGGAATCGGACCATGGGTCAGGACAGGGTTCGACGAGAAGACCGCCCTGTCGCGAAACCTGGATGCCGTTGCGGACCTGTCGCGGCGGGGCGGCGCTGCCTTGACCTGGCGTCTTGCCGAGAAGGACAACCGTCACGGCGCCGACGACGCGCGACATCGGGCTGGAAAGCCCCTCGGCCCTCGAACGGAAAGCCGCCCGCCCGGGCGCCCTGACCAGAAGCGGGGGGCGGCCTTTCATCCGCGGATGAAATCTCCGGCGTCGAGATCGTCCGCATCGGGTCCGAGCAGCTTGATGACGTCGCCCGTCAGCCTGTCGGCGCCGCGTTGGCCATGGAGATGGTCCGCGCCGGCCCCGCCTTTGATGGTGTCGCGCCCGTCATTGCCGGCGAACATGGCGTCGGCGTCCGAGCCGATGACGCCTTCGATGGCGAATGCCGTTTCCTGAGCGCCGAAGGTGTCGTGGACGCTGAGGGCGCGGGCCCCCGTCGGCGCGTCGTCGCCAAGATAGGCGGCGACGCCGCGCGTGCCGGTTGCCTTGCTGAAATCAATGACGTCGAACCCGCCGCCGTCGAACAGGCGCTCGCCGGTCGCGGGCGCATCGCCGCCGGCGCCCAGATGCAGCACGTAGCGTTCGAATTCGCCGATGCGCACGCCGTTGCCGATGTCGAAAAACGCCTTGTCCGCGCCCACCCGGCCGTTCTGCGAGGCGCCGGCGAACACCAGATCCGCGGTCTCGGTCGAAAATCCCGCGCCGAACGCGTCGCGGTCGCCGGCGCTTTCGCCGCCCGCGTAGAACCAGCGGTCGACGAGGCGATGGAGAAGGAGCTTCATGCGAAGATCGGGGATACCCCCAGTCATCGGGATCGACGCCCTCGGCGATGTCCGAATGGACGCCGCCGCGCAGATCGAAGCCGTCCTTGTAGAAACCCGGTGGCTTGAGGTCGAAGCCGCCGCGCGGAAATTCGATTTGCAGCAACGGGTCGGAATTCTCCGCGCCGACGAACCGGTCGGTCCCGCTGGCCACGGCGCCGCCGTGGGACATGCCTTTGGTGTCGGCGCCGGTGGGCAGCTTGCCCGACAGGGTCAGGCCGTCAATGATGTCGAACGAGAATGCCGGCGCGTCGACGCTCAGGTCAAACAGGTTGAAACCGCTGTTGCGCGCGGAGATGATTTCAATGTCGTCGACGGCGGCGCCGAAAAACAGCCCCGCCGACCAGTCGATGTCGCGCAGGCCGAACACCGCGTCGATGACCACGTCGAGCCCGGCTGCGGGCGCCAACGACCGGCCGCGCAGCAGCGGGTCCGGCGTGACCTGGGCCAGTTGCCTGCGGCTCGTGGGGATGACGTTCGGCAGAGCCCGGATTTGCATGTTCCGCGAACTGCGCCGGGCCGATCTGGCGCAAGGCTGACCGGGCGAGCGCGCCGGTTTTTTCGGGCTCCAAGCTGGATTCCGCGCCCCGCCGCCAGATGTGGTTCGAAATCCTGCAACCATTTCGGGACCCGTGAACCGCATCGCTATGCCAGCGCCGGTTCGCCGCCGAAATGCGCCCAGAATTCGTCGCGGGCGTTGCTGCGCGGGAATGCAGTTGCAGGAACCGGCGCGTCGAGAAAGCGGCAGACAGGCTCCCATCCATCCGCAGGGGTGAAGATCAGCAGCTTTTCCGCCGGAATCGCCGCCCTGACCTTTTCATTGTTGCGTCGATAGGCGGCAATCGAGCTTTCCCGATCAAGCCCGCCAAAGACGCCCTTCACCAGAAGTTGGTCCATGGTCTCGAAGATCGCGGCGATGGGCGGCGGCAACGCAATGTCCTTGCGGAGGCGGAAGAATTTTCCAATCGTTGCCGAATAGCTCTCCCACCATTCATCCTCGGGCCGCTCGGTGTGGATCACCTTCGCTTCCGGAAAGGCGATGGAAAGCTCGCGCCAGACGCAAGCGCCGGGGAAGTCGATCTGGCTGTCATACCCGTCGAAAACCACGGACCAGTCAACCTCCTCGCCCCGGGCGAGCGCCGCCCATTTTGCGGGCTGCGCGGGGTTCTCCATGACCTCGACCATATGGTGGCAGGGGCCGAAACCCAGATGTTCAAGCGCCAGTTTGGTTGACATCGTGCCGGTCCGGCCGAAGCCGGAGCCAATAACTTGCAGTCCCATAAGAACATATCCTTTCCGTTGGCAATATCCGAGAATGTGTGGCGAGGCCAGTTTGCGCCATGGCGCCAAGGCAATCCAACGAAAGGGTTTCAGGTATCATGAAGGAAATTCAGCTGCACAGGATCGACCTGAACCTGCTCGTGGTGTTCGAGGCGCTGATGGCGAAAGGCAGCGTCGCGGAAGCCGCGGAAATACTGGGAAAGACCCCGTCTGCAGTCAGCCATGCGCTGGCTCGATTGCGCGAACAGGTCGGCGATCCCCTTCTGGTGAAGGTCGGCGGCCGCATGCAGCCCAGCCCGTTCGCCTTGGCATTGATCGAGGACGTGGTTCCGATTCTGCGCAGCATCAAGCGGGCGCTGGCCTTGCCCGAGCCATTTGATCCGGCCACCAGCGACCGGGTTTTCCGCGTGGCTTGCCCCATATCGGGGCAGGTGTTGTCGGAGGTGGTGAATCAGGTTCATCACGCGGCTCCGGGGGTGAAGGTCGAGTGGCTTTCAGCCCCGCGAGAAGTCTACAAAGCTGTTTCCGAAGGGCTGGTTGACATCGCGCATCTGGGCGGCGAAACGCGTCTTCCCGACGGGCTTGAGCAGATCGAGATCCCCGGTTTCCAATGGACGAGTTTTGTGCGCAGGGGACACCCGGCGCTGGCGGATTGGGGGCGTCAGGCATGGTCAACCTATGGTCATGTGCAGGTGAACATTGCCAATGAATCGCGCAGCCCGTTTGACAAGCCCCTGGGCGCCAATCCGCCGGACCGCCATGTCAGCGCGCTTGTCTCGGAGTTTTCCAGCCTTGGCCCGCTCCTGGCCAACAGCGATCTGATTGGCACGTTTCCCCGGATTCTGATGGCCTGGGATATGGAGACCTACGGGTTGCGCCCGCTGGTTCCCCCGGTTTTGCCGCGGCCGTTTCGAACGCGCTTCTTCTGGTCGTCACGGCTGGCGAATGACCCGGCTTCGATGTGGATCAGGGATATGGTGATTCAGGTCTACCAGGACATCCACAATGAAGCCGATCGCATGGTGGAGCGCAAGCTCGGGGCATGAGACGAGCCCGCATCGCCCCGCAGAACCGCCGTGCAACGAGGGCGATTGCATATGGAATGGTCCGGCGTCTTGCGCCTGGGGCCATGCCGACCCTGTTGAAGCTGCCCGCAATCCGCGGAGATCAGACCGAATTCCCGCGATTCCGCGCAGCGACAGCAAGACCGGTGTCTGGCGGTCAAAGCCCTGTCGGCCCCGCCATGTCGCCGTCTAGCCTTCAGACCAACCTGTTGTCCGGCGAACCGCTTCGTCGAACAGGGCGAGACCGGCCGAAATTTCCTTTTCGGGCAGATAGGTTCTCGTGGCCCTGGGCGGGTCTTGACTGCCAACTTCGCCACCCATCGCCATCTGCGCCACGCCAAGCGAGGTCAGTTCGGCGTTGGCATGCACCCGAACGGTCATTTGCAGGACATTTGCAAGAAACTGACAAACATAGGGATTGGCGGACAACCCGCCATCCACCGAAATTTCGTCGCCCAAGGGCATTTCGCGGCGCAGAGCCTCGACGACCTGCGCTGTCCGAAACGCGATGCCCTCCAGCAGGGCCTGCATCATGTCCTGCTGCGTGGTTTCCAGCGAAAGGCCAAACCATGCCCCGGCGGCGGTTCGGTCCCAATAGGGGCATCCCAACCCGCTCAGGGCCGGAACGAAGGCCAGCTTGCGTGTGATGGCGGCGGGCGATTCAAAGCTGTCTATTTCGGAGAAATCGGAAAACAGCCCAAGCCCGCGCGCCCAGTTCACCGCCGAGGCCGCACAATAGACGCCGCCGTCCAGGGCGTAGGTCGCCGGGCGTCCCGCCGATTGCCATGCCAATGTGGGCAACAGCGCGCCGTCTTCGGGTCGAAGCAGGGTCTGGCCGGCAACCGCCAGCACGAAGGCCCCGGTTCCGAAGGTGATCTTGGCATCCCCCGGCTTGCGACAGCCGTGGCCGTAAAGCGCCGCCTGCTGGTCGACCACGCTGGCCCTGAGCGGCGCCGTGCCGCCGGCAATCGCGACCCGCCCGAAATCACCCATGGTCGGGACGATTTCCGGCAACGCCGCAATCGGCACGCCAAACAGGGCGCAAAGATCCGCGTCCCATTGGCCGGTTTCCAGATTCATCAGGGATGTGCGCGATGCGGTGGTGATGTCGGTGACGAAACGCCCGGTCAGCCGGTGCAGAAAGAAGGCATCACTGGTGCCGAGGCAGAGGCGCCCCCGCGCCAGCAAGGCCCTGGCCTCGGGTATTTGCTCAACGATCCAGGCCAGTTTGGACGCCGAGAAATAGGCGTCAAGCGGCAGCCCCGCGCGCTCCATGGCCAGGGGCGCGGCCCCGTTGGCCTTCAACCGCTCGATCTCCTTGATCGTGCGTTGATCCTGCCAGACGATGATCGGCGTGATCGCTCGCCCGGTCTCGCGGTCCCAGGCCAGACAGCTTTCGCCCTGATTGCCAAGACCGACCGCATCGACCGCGCCGGCGGCGTCCAGGCAGTCCTGGATGTGGGCGAGTATTTCCTCGGGGTCGTGTTCCACGCGGCCGGGCGCGGGATAATGTTGTTTGTGGGTGCGCCGACAAACGATCTCTCCGGCGCCGGAGTCCGGCCCCGACCCGCCCGGAACAAAGGCGCGGGTCGAGGTGGTGCCCTGATCTATGGCAACAACGCGCATGGGTCTCTAGTCCCGAAAATCCAGGCGGATCACGCCGAGCCGCAAGAGCAGGTAAAGCCCGCCGAGGAAAGAGAACACCGCCGCGTTTATCAGGGCGGCCAGCGCGTAGAGCTCTTGAGATATCCCGTGCCTGAGCGAGCCCCAGGCCAGCGTGGGCAAGGTCGGCGTGGCGCCAAGATTGTAAAAGGAAATCTCCAGATTGTTGAAGGACAACAGGAAGGACACAATGAACGCCCCCAGAATCGCCGGCCAGACAAGCGGCAGGGTGATTTCGCGAAATGTTCTCCCGGGGGTTGCGCCAAAGACCATCGCGGCCTCGTCCAGCCGCCAGTCATAGCGCGCCAGTTGCGCCAGAACCACAAGGAACGCAAACGCCGTGGCATAGGTGGCATTGGCAATGATCGCCGAGAAAATGTTTCCCGGCAATCCCAGCAAGGTCTTGTTGAACATCAGGCTCGAGATGCCAATCAGAATATGCGCGATGAACAGCGGCGAGAGAAACAGGCCGGCAATGAACTTGCTGCCCTTGACCCGGTATTTCAGGATGCCGATGGCCGCCATGGTGGCCAGCAGCGAAGAAATGATCCCGGTGCCGACGCCGATCGTCAGCGAATTTCTGAACCCGGTGTGGTAGTCGGACGCATTCCAAAGGTTGACATAGTGTTCACCGGTAAAGTCGGGCGGAAACGGCCAGATGGCATTTGTCTGGGCGGAAACGTAGACGATATATAGTATTGGTATATACAGGAATGCATAAAGCATCAGCAACACCAGAATCTGCAAGGTGATCGAAAGGTCTCTGAACATCATTCACCCCCCCCTTTTATGGTAATGCCGGATCGTTTCAGGTCGCCAATCGATTTCCAGACCAGAAACAGGACCAGCATCGAGATCAGAAACAGCACGACCCCCATGGCCGAGCCAAGCGCCCAGGTTCCGGTGGACCCGAACTGGTGCGCCAGAATGTTGCCGAACAGGGCCCCATTGGGGCCGCCGAGGAACTTGGAGGTGATCGAAGAGGCCAGCGTTGGAATGAACACCAGAACAACGCCGATTGCCGAACCGGCGCGATTGAGCGGCCAGGTGACCTCCCAGAAGGCGCGCAAGGGGCGCGCGCCGTTCACTTTGGCCACTTGCAGCAATTCGAAGTCGAAGTTGAGCAGCGAAAGGTGGATCGCCAGGACCATGAAGGGCAGCCAGAGATAGACCAGGCCAATCGCCGTGGCCGTATTCGTATACATCAAGGCCGTGATCGGCTGGAATCCGAAGCTGCCCAGCGCCATGTTGATCAGCCCGATCGGCCCCAGAATCTGCTGCATCGCGGTCACCCGAAGGATTTCGCCGGTCAGAAATGGCGTTGACGTAAGCAGCAACAGGATGATTTTGAACTGCCCGCCGTAACGGGTGATGAAGAACGCGGCGGGCCAGGCAAACACCAGCGAGACCGCCGACACCACCGTCGCCATGACCAGCGATCTGATCAGGAAAGTGACATAGGAAGGATCCGTGGCCAGCACACGATAATTGTCAAGGTTCCAGTCCGCATAAAGCTGATAGCTTTCAGTGCGCCAGAAACTGAAAACGATAATCGACATCAGAGGCAGTATCAGAAACAGCATGAGAAATACGCTGCCCGGACCGGCAAGTGACCAAAATAGGGCGCGATTGCTTTTCATGGCCTACCCCTCGACCGGAAATGCATCGGCGTTTTCCGGCATCCATGTTATGTGCATTGCCGCACCTTCGGCCAGTTGCCCCCGATGCGATCCGCTGGCGGTGATTTCCTGTCCGTTTTCCAGCACGACAAGGAAATCCGCGTATTGTCCCTTGAAAATGATGTCCCGGATTTTCCCGGACATCGTGCCAGCGCCGGAATGCATTTCGATTTTCTCGCTCTTGACATAGCACGCTGCGGCGTCGCCCGTTTTCAGCCCGCCGTGGCAGCGCGCCCGGATCTTGTGCCCGCTCCAGTCAAGCGTGGCGATGTTGTCCTCGATGGCGACCACTTTGCCCTCGAACTCATTTGGCGAGCCAAGAAAAGCCGCAACGAAACGGCTGGTCGGGTCATGGTAGAGGCTGAATTTCTCGCCCACCTGCTCCATCTTGCCCTCGCGCATGATCGCCATGCGGTCGGACATGGTGAGGGCTTCTTCCTGATTGTGAGTCACATAGACAAAGGGAATGCCCAACTCCAATTGAAATCGTCGAATTTCAACTTCCATTTCCTTGCGCAATTCGCGATCAAGATTTGCGAGTGGTTCATCAAGCAGCAACAAGGACGGGCGCGACACCAGCCCGCGCGCCAGCGCAACGCGCTGTTTCTGCCCCCCCGAAAGCTGGTGCGGATAGCGGTTTTCCAGCCCTTCCAGATGGACAAGATCGACCACCCATTTCAGGTTCGCGGCCTTGTCGGCCTCGGAGCTTTTCTGCATCTTCAGCGGAAAAATGATGTTTTCCGCCACGGTTTTGTGCGGGAACAACAGGAAATCCTGGAACACCATGCCAATGCCGCGCATATACGGGGGAAGTTTGGTTACCTCCGTGCCGCCGATCACGATGCGGCCCGTATCCGGGGTTTCGAGCCCGGCGATCATCCGCAACATGGTGGTCTTGCCCGATCCGGATGGGCCAAGCAGAGCAAAGAATTCAGTCTGGCCGACCTCGATGCTTATGTCGTCCGCAGCAGTTATGTTTCCGAAATGCTTTGAAACATTTTCAAGTGTAAGGACAGCTTTCGACACGGCGCACCCCCCCCTTCCTGTTTTTGATCCATTCATTTGCAACCATCCGGAATGGTGCAAAAAGCCCCCGCCCGCAGCATGGCGGGCGGGGGCTGTTTCCGCCTGCCTAGGCGGCTTCGACCTCGGACCAGACGCGTTCCCACTTCTCGGGAGAAGACGGCGCATCGAATTGATACAGGCCCTTGATGGCGCCGGTTTCGTTCAGGAACATGGTTTCCACATAGCGTTCGGGGATCAGGCTGCGCACGTCCACAGTCGGCGACCAGCCCACATCGGTGGCGATGATGGCCATGTTCTCCGGTTTCAGGCGCCAGTTGATCCACTTGTGCGCCAGTTCCAGGCGCTCGCTGTCCACGCCCTCGGTGATGGCCCAGGTGTCGACCCAGCCCAGGCCGCCCTCGCGCGGGCGCAGAACGTGCTGCATGTTGAGGTCGGTCTCGCCGTCCATCTTGTCGAACGCGATCCGGCGGTAGATGCCAGACCATTCGGGCGACACCCAGACCGCCTGCGCGCGCAGGAGGCGCTCCAGCGTGTCTTCGTCGTTCCAGCGCGTCAACAGCAGGCTTTTCTGTTGGATCAACAGGCGCTTGGCTTCTTCCAGTTCGGCATCCGTCAACACATAGGGGTTGAACGGCTTGCCGTCCGGGCGCGGCCCGTCCTTGGCGCCCAGCGTGTCGGCGGCCAGAATGCCGGCCAGCGCGATGTTTTCCTCGAACCGCGCGCTGGTCGAGATATGGCCGGCGTATTTGGGGTTGAACAGCACCGACAGGCTGTCGGCGTCTTGCGCCGCGATCTTGTCGAGGTTCACGGTCAGCCCGTAGCCGCCCCAGCAGTTCGGCGCGGCGATCATGTCTGAACCGCCTTCTTCCTGCAACAACATGTAATTCGGCGCTTTGAAGTCGTCGAAAACATACTGCATGTTGTCGAGCTGGCCATAATCCACCGGTTGGGTGAGGCCCTGTTTGCCATAAAGGCGCGGCCAGAAACCGTCGCCCATGACCAGATCGAAGTCCGTTGTGCCGCCGGTTTTCAGCTTGTTGTAGGCCTCGGAATTGCCGTCGAAAAACCCGGACGACACCTTGACGCCGTATTCGTTTTCGAAACCGGAGACGATGGATGAGACATTGTAGTGCTCCCAGCCCAGCCAACGCAGTTCCAGCGTTGCCGCCTGCGCGTTGCGGATGAAAGGCGTCGAAAGCGCGATCGCGCCGGCGCCCTGCAGCAGTTTTCTTCGCGTGAATGACATTGTTCTTCTCCCTTTGGTCAGTTGGTTGGTTGGTTGGATCCGCCAGATGCGAATTGCGGCGGCATGGCATTGGGTCAGATTGCGTCCTCCCTGACCTCAAATCCGAGTGGTCCCTCTATGCCGGCGGCGACTATTTCCGATACCGGCACAAGCAAGCGGCGCTCTGGCAGGCAATGAATTTTCCGGCGCCAGACGACGCCCCGGCCATTGACCGCGACCAATTCGCCGCGAACATCCTTGGTGACGCGCAATTGCAGGTCTCGCATGCCGGAATTGCCGTCGGCCGACCCGAGTATCTGCGGCATGACGTATTTCAGACGACTGTCGCGGATTTCGATGCGCAGGGCGGACGATCGGACAGGCAGCTTTCCGGTCAGATCGGCGGCGGCCCATAGTCCGGCCTTTCGCCCTTCGTTCCAGCTCCAGCCGGCGGTTTCGACCGGGCGCAGCAAATTGCCGGCGGCGAAGTAATCCGGGTCCGAACAGCGCCCCCATTGATCGACGACCGGGCCGCCGGTTGCCCGGTCAACCTCAAGATGGCCGGAGCGCGCGAGGGCCGAGTCCGGCGTGAACCGACCGCTCAGCACCACGCCGTCGCACGCGATCTCGCGGGTTGCCCCGTCAGGCCCCGCAACCCGGACCGCCGTTACGGTCTTGTCGCCAAGGATTTCCACAAGTCGGGCGCCGGTGAGAAGACTGACCCCAACCAGCCGGGGGAACAGCGCCAAAGGCCATCGGGCGGTGACGCGGGCGTTCGGCTCGATCATCGCGACCGGCGTGATGCCGGCATGGCGGCAGGTCATGATGGCGGAAAACGCCACCAATTCGCTGCCCACGACAACCGGGCGGCGGAACGGGCGGCGGTTCTTGAGGTAAACCATGGATTGCAATGCGCCGGTATTCAGCACGCCCTGCACGCGCACCCCGGACACCAGCCGCGCGGAACGCGGGGTTTCGCGCACGCCTGTGGCATAGATGACCCGGCGCGCCGACAGCTTCAGCAGGCCCTGCGCAACGGCCACCAACAGGGCGCCGCCGGGTCGGGCCTCGACCACTGTCGCCATGGTGTGGATTTCCGCACCCGCCCGTTGGGCCCGCGCCACCAGCCGCGCGGCATAGGCGGGGCCACGCAGAATGCGCCTGAACTCGCGCATGCCAAATGGCGGATGGCCGCAGTGGCGCGGAATGCCGCCGGCCTCGGCTTCGCGTTCAAGGATCGCCACGCGCCCGATCCCGGCTTCCTTCAATGCTGTTGCCGCCGCCAGCCCGGCGGGCCCCCCGCCAATGACGGCAACGTCAATCGGCGCGCCGCTTGTGAGGGGGTGGCTATCCATTGCCGATCTCTTCGCCGATCGGCATGTCAAAATGACCGCTGGTCAGGTCCGCCAGCCTTGCCAGACAGAAAAAACCCTGACATCGGCCCATGGTCACGCGGGTCTGCCGTTTCAGTCCCGCCAATGAGCGCGCCGCCAGCGGACCGCGCAGGGCCGCCTCGATTTCACGTCGGGTGACCAGTTCGCAATGGCAGACGATTTCACCATGCCCCGCGGCCTGCCAATCTCGCTGGCCGCTTTGCGCCAGCATGTTCGCCCCGGGCACGACCGGATCCGGAACGCGCCTATGGGACGGACCCATTTTACTATACAAATCAAATACATGATTGGCGATCCCCAGGGCGCCGCTCAGCCCGGTCGACCGGATCCCGCCAACGGTGATCCAGTTTTTTTCCGACGTCGCATCAATCCGGTAGTCCTTTTCCTCGGAGGCTGGACGCAGCCCCGCATATATCGCCGTGACAGGCAGGTCTTCCAAAGCCGGTATCTTGGCGATGCCATCCTCGATCAGCGCCCGCAGCGACGTTTCATCCGTCGAGGCGTCGGTCCGGCTTTCCTGATCCTCGGCGGTCGGGCCAACCGCAAGATTGCCAAACACCGTGCGAAACACCACGATCCCCTTGGTGCGCTCGGTCGGCACCGGCAGGATCACCGAGGACACAAGCCCACAGGCGGCCTTGTCAAACACCACGAACTGGCCCTTGCGCGGGGTGATATGAAACCGTGATTTTCCCAACAAAGCCGTGTCGAGCAGATCCCCGAACAGGCCGGCGCAATTAATCACCGAACGGGCTTTCAACACCCCTGTCGAGGTTTCCAGGCGCCACAATGCGCCGTCAAAGTCACCGCCCGTCACCTCGCATGCGGTGAAAACCCGGGCGCCGTTGGCCAGCGCCTGACGCAGATAGGCGTAAGGGGCCGACCATGGGTCGATGATCCCCTCTCCGGGCACCTCGACCGCCCCCAGCGCATCATGGCTCAGGTTCGGTTCGCGGGCGCGCAAGGCCCGTGCGGTGATGATTTTCACATCATCGACCCCATTTGCGTGCGCCAACGCCTGCACCGATTCCAGCCCAGCCAGTTGTTCGGGCGTCCAGGCCACCACCAGAGCGCCTGATTTTTCATGCACCAGGCCCAGATCCTCGTGAACGTTCAGATATTCCCGGTAGCCATCTCGCACGCAATCCAGTTCAAGCGACCCAAGGGGGGCATCAAAGCCTGTGTGAAGAATGGCGCTGTTGGCCTTGCTGGCGCCGTCCAGAATGTCGGGCGCCTTTTCAAGCACCGCCACGCGGGCGCCCTCCAGCGTGAACCGTCGTGCAACGGCGCAGCCCACAACGCCAGCGCCGACAACAACAACGTCATGGATTTCCGACTGAATGCGGCGCGAGGCCTGTTGCCCGGATGTTGACTGTTGTAGCGTCATTGGTTCGCTTCCGCAGGTCAGAATGATGACCATATTGGTAATGCGAATGTCGAACTCGGTCAATGTTGGGTTGTGAAGAAGAATGAAGATTCATGAACGCCAGGACAAACTGGTTGATATCGTAAGGAAAAACGAAAAGGCCTCGGTCCAGTATCTGGCCGAGGCCCTGGGCGCGTCCCGCGAAACGATTCGCCGAGACCTCACGCAGCTGGCGAAAGCGGGCAAGATCCAGAAAGTCCACGGCGGGGCGATCATTCCGCGCATTCTGGGCGAGGCGCCGTATCAACGCCGGTTGTCAAAGGATGTCGAGGCCAAGATCAGGATCGCCAAGGCGGCGGCGGCGCTGTTCAAGCCCGGTGAAACCCTGTTGATCGATACCGGCTCGACGACACTGTATTTTGCCGAGGAAATCGCCCGGATCGCCGGACTCACCATCGTAACCAATTCCACGGAAATCGCCCGCACCATCGCGAAGGCGAAAAATGGCAGCCGGGTCTTCTTGCTGGGCGGCGAATTCGCGGCGGACAACAGCCAGACGATCGGCGCGATGGTGACCGCGCAAATCAGGTCGTTTCGCGCCCACCACGCGGTTCTGACCATCGGGGCGCTGGACCTGCGGACGGGCGCCATGGACTACGATTTCGAGGAAGCGCAGGTGGCGCAGGCCATGATCGGGCAATCCGACAAACTGACGGTGCTGGTGGACAGTTCGAAATTCGATTCGCTGGCCTCGTTCGAAGTATGCCCGTTATCGGAAATCCAGACTCTGGTTTGCGACGAAGCGCCCCCAATCGACATCCGAGAGGCCCTGGCGGAGGCCGGCGGGCGCCTGGTTCGAGCTGCGGCGCAAAACGGGTGACGGGATTTGAGAGGCCGGCGCATTCTGGCGGGCGTTGAAGCCAGCCCGAACCTCCAGAGCAGAGCTGCGCCATGAAAGAGAATACGGATGTCGCCAACGTCGCCAGCCGTATTCGGTCGAGGATCCGCCGACGAAGATCGCCCGAGAACGCGCGTGCCGCATGTTGGCAGCCCCCCGTCGGCGCGAAACGGCGGAGCGCCAGCCGCCATTCAGGCGTATCGGTTTTGGACCTCCATCAACGTGCCGAAACACGATTGGTTCGCCGCACGTCCAGCAAGTCGCCAAGGTCCATCCCGCAATCCAGCCAAATTTCTCCAACGAGACCCTTGGCGTGGCAAAACCATCCACAGTCACGGTTGCCCTTGCCGCCGCCTTGCACCGTTCGCAACCGTGCCAACCGGCTGCGTCACTGCCAATGGACCAGCGTGCAAGATGGGGGCGAGTGACCGTCAGTGAAAGCTCGCCTGAAACGTCGTCGGCGTCAGGGAAACATGAGCGTCGAGCGGCGGGTGCAGTTCAAAGGCTCTGGGCTCGCGTGAGAAGTGGTAGAGCCGGAACAGGCGCCATTCCGAGCGCCGCTCCTCGGCCACGGCCAGTTCGTTGCGGGTGATGTGGAAGGGCGTGCGCTCCCAACCGTTCGTGGTCTTGACCTCGATCAGCCGCGGCTGACCGTCCGGCGCAAAGCTGGCGATGTCATAGCCCGCGCCGTCGCCATCCTCCTCCGACACCCAGCGGATCTTGCGCGCCAGATCCGCGCGCCCGGCGGCCTTGAGCGCCGCCCGCTCATGCGCCAGTACGCGCTCCTCGCCGGCGCGCCCCAGGGCGCGGTTGCGTTCGTCCCGACCGGCCACGTCGAACTTCGCGGCCACGTGCAGCATCTGTTCGAGCTCCTGCGGCGGCGGCTGGTTCGAGAGCGTCGGCGCCGGGCCGACCCAAAGCGGCGCCGCTTCGCGCAATCCGGCGGCTGTCTCTGGCAAGCGCCCCAGCCACGCGGGATTGAATGCCAGCCAACGCGCCACGGCATCGATGAGGGAGGACTGGAAATTGAACGCAGGCTTGTAGCCGGGGATCCAGTCCTCGCCGAGCCCCTTCAGCACCGCACTGATGTTCTGGTGCTTGAACTCGACGGACCCCTCGGACCGGCCGTTCAAGAGCGGCAGGAGCGCCCGACGGCGCCCGGCCTTGTTGTACGGGCGCCCGGCGATGTCTTCGGCCAGCATCGCGAAGTGATCCGCGACGATCCGGTCGTTTTCTTCATCGCTCCAGGGTCCGCTCGACATCGCCAGCCAGGCTAGAGGCGGAATGCGCTTTTGTCATCAAGGCTTTCGGGGAAGCCCGGGCGACATGCGCCGCCACCTCTACGCATCAATCCGCCACCAACCCCACAAGCTGCGCCTCCTGTTGGTTCGGGTCATGTTCCCCTCGCAGGCATTGGAAACAGGGGGCGAAGTTTTGGCGGGGTTGAAACTCAGCCCATTGAAAACACGGTGAAAAATCACACCGAACCGAATTGCGCGAGGTTCGCCTGACCAGAGACCGGGGGCGGTTCAGAGACTAAAACCGGGGGTGCGGCCCGTCTCGGCGGTTCGCACCCCTCCCGCAAACCCCTTTGAAAACGGGAAAAATCCCGGCGCGCGCCGGGGCAACACGGGTTTCGCAATGGCGATGGTGGCGGAGAGACAGGGATTCGAACCCTGGGTGGAGTCACCCCCACAACGGTTTTCGAGACCGCCCCGTTCGACCACTCCGGCACCTCTCCGCTTGTCGGGCGCTCAGCCGATGGGGCGGTGTTTAGCCATTGCGACCGGGCGTTGCAAGACGCTAATCAAGCGCGCGGCGCAGAACAAACGCCTCGCCGCCGGGACTGCGCACTTGACTTGCGCGGCGTGCGCGGGGATAACGCGCGCTCCTGCGGGGCGCCGGTCGGCGGCGCGCGGGTTTTGCGTTTCAATTCGCCCCGAAGGGGGCGCGCTGTCCGAAGGCGGGACCGGCCGCAAGGCCCCGGTCCCCGAAAGTCCGCGAAGCGGCGCCGCAGGACGCGACGACGGGAAGGAAATCGCGAGATGTTCGCGGTCATCAAGACGGGCGGCAAGCAATACAAGGTTGCCGAAAACGACGAATTCACGGTTGAGAAGCTCGCCGCCGAGGCGGGCGAGACCGTGCAGTTCAACGAGGTTCTGATGCTGGGCGGCGAGGAGGACGGCGAGACCGCCATCGGCGCGCCCTTCATCGAAGGCGCCGCGGTGCAGGCCGAGGTGGTCGAGCAGACCCGCGCGCCCAAGGTCATCAGCTTCAAGAAGCGACGCCGCAAGGCCTCGTCGAAGCGCAAGAAAGGCCATCGTCAGCACCTGACCGCCATCCGGATCACCGGCATCCTGGCGACGGGCGGCGAGGCGACCGGCGTCAAGCCGGCCCTGGGCGCGCGCGCCGCGCCCAAGGCCGCCGATTCCGCCGCCGAAGCCGCCGCCGAGTAACGACAGACCGAAGGAGATCAGACGATGGCACATAAAAAGGCAGGCGGGTCTTCCCGCAACGGCCGCGACTCCGCCGGTCGGCGTCTCGGCGTCAAGAAATTCGGCGGCGAGGCGGTGATTCCGGGCAACATCATCGTGCGCCAGCGCGGCACCCGCGTGTGGCCG
The DNA here is from genome assembly GCF_056449545.1 of Oceanicella sp. Lineage (NCBI taxonomy): Bacteria > Pseudomonadati > Pseudomonadota > Alphaproteobacteria > Rhodobacterales > Paracoccaceae > Oceanicella > Oceanicella sp. The sequence goes on from NZ_JBWOMN010000096.1 coordinate 53,120, forward strand.
GGGCTGAACGTGGGCATGGGCAAGGATCACACCCTGTTCGCCACCGCCGAGGGCAACGTCCAGTTCCGCAAGGGGCTGAAGGGACGCACATTCGTGTCGATCCTCCCGCGGGAGGATGCGGCGGAGTAACCGTCGGGTCGCATGATCCAGGTTCCAGGGGGCCGGCGGATCACCGCCGGCCCTTTCGGTTTCCAGCAGTGCGTCGCGCCCGTATTGCGCCTGACGCAAGCCGCGACAGCGCGGCGTTCCAACACCCGCGTCGCGGATCGGCGCGCCCGGCGCCGTTTCGGCGCCACGCCGTGAAAGGAGGACCGATGCTTGACGCAGGCATGATCGCGCAGGACATCACCGCCGAGCGCCTGACGCTGCGCGCGCCGCGGATGTCGGATTCCGGGCTGATCGGGCTGTATCTCGGCGATGCGCGGGTGGCGCGGATGCTCACCTCGATCCCGCATCCCTATCCCCCCGGCGCCGCGGAGGCGCTGGTGGAGCGCACGCGCGCAGGCAAGCGCGGCGGGCCGCTCTACGTCATGGACGCCGCCTGCGCGGGCGGGCCGGAGGTGGCCGGCATGGTGTTCGTGAACGGCGCCGGCGCGGGGCCGGACGGCAGGACCGGGGTGTTCAGCCTTGGCTACGTGGTCGGCCCGGCGCTGTGGAACAACGGCTACGCCACCGAGGCGGTGGGCGCGACCGCGCGGCGCCTGTTCTCCGCCGGCGCGCAGGCGCTGACGGCCTGCGTCTTCACCGACAATCCAGCCTCGGCCAAGGTGCTGACCCGGCTGGGATTCGCCTATGTTCGCGAAGATGTGGAGCATTGCGCGGCGCGGGGCGCCGTCGCGCCGGTCTGGCGCTATCGGCTGGAGCGGGACGGCTGGGCGGCCCGACCGACCGGCGCGTGACGCTGCGCACCCAAAGGCAGATCCTGCGCCCGCCCGTCGCCCGGGACGCGGCGCCGCTGGAATGGGAGGCGGCGCGGATGCGCAGCGCCATGCCGTTTCGCTGCGACGCCGCGCTCGGGCATGGGGTCGAGCCCCTCGGACGGGGGCGGCTGACGTCGGGCTGGCTCATCGACAACCGGGCCTCGGGCGCGGCGCCGGACCGGCTCGGATTCGCGCGGACCGGCGAAAGCATGCAGCCCTGCCGGGCGCGCGGCTGCGACGTGGCCCATGCGGACATGGCGCTGACGCGCGCGGTCTGGCTGGCCGCGCAGGCCGCGCAGGCCGCGCAGGTCGGTGCGACGGATCGCGGCTGACGGGGGGCATGGCGGGCGGGGCGCGCACCCCCGCGACCGCGCCGACGACGCCGCATTGACGCGACAGGGCGAAACCGCCATTCAGGCCGCGAAAGGGTCTCACGCATGAAATTTCTCGATCTGGCGAAAGTCCATATTCGCTCCGGCGCCGGCGGCCCGGGCTGCATTTCCTTTCGCCGCGAGAAATACGTCGAATACGGCGGCCCCGACGGCGGCAATGGCGGGCGCGGCGGCGATGTCTGGGTCGAGGCGGTGGACGGGCTCAACACGCTCATCGATTACCGCTACCGCCAGCATTTCAAGGCGAAAAACGGCCAGCACGGCATGGGCGCGCAGCGCACCGGCAAGGATGGCGACGAGGTGGTGCTGAAAGTGCCGGTGGGCACCGAGATCCTCGACGAGGATCAGGAAACGGTGATTGCCGATCTCACCGAGCTGGGCCAGCGGGTGCGGCTGGCCAAGGGCGGCAACGGCGGTTTCGGCAACCTGCATTTCAAGAGCGCCACCAACCGCGCCCCGCGCCGCGCCAATCCCGGGCAGGAGGCGGTCGAGCGCACCATCTGGCTGCGCCTGAAGCTGATCGCCGACGCCGGTCTGGTGGGCCTGCCCAACGCCGGCAAGTCGACATTCCTGGCCGCCACCTCGAACGCGCGGCCCAAGATCGCCGATTACCCGTTCACCACGCTGCATCCCAATCTGGGCGTGGTCGGGGTCGACGGCGCCGAATTCGTCATCGCCGACATCCCGGGCCTGATCGAGGGCGCCCATGAGGGCAAGGGCATCGGCGACCGGTTTCTTGGCCATGTGGAACGCTGCGCCGTGTTGCTGCAGCTGGTGGACGGGACTTCGGCGGACGTGGCGGAGGATTATCGCGTGGTCTCCCATGAACTGGAGGCCTATGCCGAGGATCTGGCGCGAAAGCCCCGGGTGGTGGCGCTCAACAAGGCCGACGCGCTGGATGCGCAGACCATCGCCGAAAGGATCGCGGCGCTGGAGGCGGCGGGCGCCGGGCGGGTGATGGCCATGTCCTCGGCCTCGGGCATGGGGGTCACCGAGGTGCTGCGCGCCCTGCGCGGCGAAATCGACCGGAACCGCGCCGATGAACGCATCGCCGCCGCCGAGGAGCCGGACCCCTGGACGCCCTGAGCAAACCCGCCGCCGCGCTGACGCGGGCGAAGCGGTTGAGCGTGAAGATCGGCTCGGCGCTGCTGGTGGACGCGGCGACCGGGACGCTGCGCCGCGACTGGCTTGCCGGCATGGCGGCGGATCTGGCGGCGGCGCGGGCGCGCGGGGCCGAGGTGCTGGTGGTGTCCTCGGGCTCCATCGCGCTGGGGCGGCGGGCGCTGGACCTGCCCGCCGGGCCGCTGGCGCTGGAACAGGCGCAGGCCGCCGCCGCGGTGGGCCAGATCCGGCTGGCCCAGGCCTATCAGGAGGCCCTGGCCCTCCACGGCATGACCGCCGCGCAGGTGCTGCTGACGCTGGAGGACACCGCCGATCGCCGCCGCTACCTGAACGGCCGCGCCACGCTGAACACCCTGCTGGGCCTCGGCGTCATCCCCATCGTCAACGAAAACGACACCGTGGCCACGGACGAGATCCGCTTTGGCGACAATGACCGGCTGGCGGCGCGCGTGGCGCTGATGGCGGGGGCCGACATGCTGGTGCTGCTTTCGGACGTGGACGGGCTCTACACCGCCGATCCGCGCATTGATCCCGGGGCGCGCCGGCTTGACGAGGTGCGCGCCATCACCCCGGAGATCGAAGCCATGGCCAGCGGCGCCGGGTCTCAGGCCGGGACCGGGGGCATGGAGACCAAGCTGCTGGCGGCCAAGACCGCGACCCGGGGCGGCTGCGCCATGGTGATCATGCAGGGGCAGGGGGAACGCCCGCTGCGGGCGCTGGCGGCGGGGGCGCCCTGCACCTGGTTCCGCCCCGAGGGCTCGCCCCTGACCGCGCGCAAGCAATGGATCGCCGGAATGCGCCCGGAAGGGCGGCTGATCGTCGATGCGGGCGCGGCGCGGGCGCTGGCGGATGGACGTTCGCTGCTGCCCGCCGGGGTGACCGGGGTCGAGGGCGATTTCCGCCGCGGCGATCCGGTGGCCATCGTCGCCCCCGGGGGCGCCTCGCTGGGCGCGGCGCTGGTGGGCTACGACGCGGCGGAATCGCGCGCCATCGCCGGGCGGCGCTCGGGCGAGATCCCGGCGATTCTCGGCTACATGCGCCGCGCGGCGCTGGCCCATCGCGACGACCTGGTGCTGTGGCGCGCCGCCGGCGACAGATAGATCCGAACCGCGAGAATGACCATGCGACTGATCCCGAAGGCCTGCGCCGCGCTGCTTCTGTTCGCGCTGGCGGGCTGCGTGCGCCCGCAAGGCGACGAATTCCGGCCGTCGCCGCCGGTGCTGATCCTGGGCGCGGCGGTTTTCCTGCCCGGCGGCGCGCCGGACCGGGAGAGTCTTGCGCAGACCGCGGTCGCGGCGGTCCCGACGCCAGGCGGCTACGCCATGAAACCCGCCAGCGACGCGCAGGTCTTCATGGCGTTCTGCGCGGCTGCCGACACCATCCAGAAACCCGATCTGGGGCTGACCGGCCGGCATCCGAGCAAGGCCGAGATCGCGGCCTGCGCCGCCAGGGGAATCGCGCTGACATCGGTGAAGCTCGCCGCGTTCAAGGGGCCGGAACCGGCGGAGGGCCCCATGCCGGACGGGGCGTTCATCGTCTATGACGCCGCCCATGACCGCCCCGAGGCCCATGCGCTGATCGCCCATATCCTGGAAAACCGGGTGGCGCTGTTCACCGGCCCCGGCTATGCAGAACTCTATCGCGCGCAAAACTGAACGAGGCCCGCCATGCCCGACGACCACGCCGCCAAGGACGACATTCACGCGATGATGCAGGCGATCGGCGCCGCCGCCAGCGACGCCGCGCGCGTGCTGGCCCATGCCAGCGCCGATCGGCGCGCCGCGGCGCTCACCGCCGCCGCCGCCGCGATCCGCGCCCGCGCCGCCGAGATCGCCGCCGCCAACGCCAGGGACATGCGGCATGGCCGCGACAAGGGGCTGAGCCCGGCGATGCTGGACCGGTTGATGCTGGACGAGTCGCGCATCGCCGCCATGGCCGACGGGCTGGACGCGGTGGCCGCGCAGCCCGACCCGGTGGGCGAGGTGATCGGCGAATGGGACCGGCCCAACGGCTTGCATTTCCGTCGCGTGCGCACGCCGATCGGGGTGGTTGGCGTGATCTATGAAAGCCGCCCCAACGTCACTGCGGATGCGGGCGCGCTATGCCTGAAATCGGGCAACGCGGCGATCCTGCGCGGCGGCTCGGAAAGCGTTTGCTCCTCGGGCGCGATCCACCGGTGTTTGCAGGACGGCCTGCGCGCCGCGGGGCTGCCCGAGGCGGCGGTGCAGCTGGTGCCCACCCGCGACCGCGCCGCGGTGGGCGAGATGCTGACCATGACCAGCCATATCGATGTCATCGTGCCGCGCGGCGGCAAGGGCCTTGTCGGGCGGGTGCAGGAGGAGGCGCGGGTGCCGGTGTTCGCGCATCTCGAGGGCATCTGCCATGTCTACGCCGATCGCGACGCCGACCCGGACAAGGCGCGCGCGGTGATCCTCAACGCCAAGACCCGGCGCACCGGGACCTGCGGCGCGGCGGAATGCCTGCTGCTGGACGCGCCTTTCGCCGCCGCTCACGGCGCGGAGATCGTCGGCGCCCTGATCGAGGCCGGGGTGGAGGTGCGCGGCGACGCGGCGGTGCAGGCGCTGGATGCGCGGGTGACGGCCGCCGGGGACGATGACTGGGGCCGCGAATTCCTCGACATGATCATCGCGGCGCGGGTGGTGGACGGGGTGGACGGGGCGATCGCCCATATCGCGCGCCATGGATCGCGACACACCGACTGCATCCTGACCGAGAACGACGCGACGGCGGATCGGTTTTTCGCGCGCGTGGACAGCGCCATCGTGATGCGCAACGCCTCGACCCAATTCGCCGATGGCGGCGAATTCGGCATGGGCGCCGAAATCGGCATCGCCACCGGCAAGCTGCACGCGCGCGGGCCTGTCGGGGCGGCGCAGCTCACCTCGTTCAAGTATCTGGTCGAAGGGGATGGCGCGCTGCGCCCCTGAGACCCAGGGCGCTTCGACGGCGGATCGGGATCCGGCCAGCGAAACCACCCCGATTCGCGTCCGAACCGTCAGCGGTTGGCGAACAGTTCGGCCATGAAATCCACCATCTCCGGCGCCATGCGATCGCCCCAGCCCGAGGCCTTGGCCACCCCCAGCGCGGTCTTGGCCGCCTGACCCATCAGCGACGGCGCGCCGAATTCATCGGCCATGGCGGCGTAATAGCCCACGTCCTTGCGGGCGTTGGCGATGGAAAACGCCAGTTCGATGCGCTGATCCACGGCCTGGGCGCGGATGAAATCCATCATCCCCGATTTCAACGGCCCGGCTGACATCACGTCATACAGCGCCTGACGCTCCAGCCCGGCGAGATCGGCCATGGCGAAGGCTTCCGACATGGCGCAGGCGGTGGTCATGGCGAAAAAATTGTTGATCAGCTTCAGCGTATGCCCGGCGCCCAGCGGGCCGAGGTGAAAGATGTTCTCGCCCAGATCCTCGAAAACCGGCTTCATGTCCGCGAAGGTCGCCGAGTCGCCCGCCGCCATGATGTTGAGCTTGCCGTCGACCGCATGGCTGGGCGTGCGGCCCAGCGGCGCATCGAGCATCCGCCCGCCCGCCGCCGCGACCTCGGCCCCGAGCGCCTTGGTGGAGCCGGGCAGGGAGGTGCCGAAATCAATCACCGCGGCGCCCGGGTTCAGATGCGCGATCACCCCGTCGGGCCCGCGCATGACGGCCTCGACCGAGGTCGAGGCGTCCACGCAGAGCATCACCACGTCAGACGCGGCGGCCAGGTCGCCGGGGGTCTTCGCCTCGGTCGCGCCGCGCGCCACCGCCGCGTCGATGGGCGCGCGGTTGCGATGCGCGATGACGGTCAGCGGATAGCCCAGCGATTGCAGGCGCTCGACCATGGCCGAGCCCATGAGGCCGAGTCCGATGAATCCGATGCGGGGTCTGGTCATGTCGCGTCTCCCTGAATCCGGTCTTGTCCGTTGAAGGTTTCGGGCACGTCATCGGGGCGGATCATGCGCCCGGTCTGCGCCGAAAGCCGCACCGCCAGCGTCGCCGCCAGCGTTGCGCGCCCGTCGGCGCCGTCGATCAGCGCCGCCGCCTCGCCCCGCGCCACGGCGATGAAATGCGCAAGCTGCGCGGCGAGCGGCGGCGGCGCACCCCGCGCCAGCCCCAATTCCATGCGCGCGAGCGGGCGGGACCAGTCGCCGGGGCCCTCGCCCTCGTCGCGCCAGAGGGTCAGCGAGGGGAAGTCGAGCGCGCCCTCGGTCCCGGCGAACCGCAGGCAGTTGCGCCCGGACCCGGCGATATGGGGGTTCTCGCCGCTGGCGGCCTCGAACCCCCAGGGGCTGAGCCCGGTATCGGACATGGCGAAGCTGCCAAGGGCGCCGTTTGCGAAGCGCAGCGCCACGGCGGCGGAATCCTCCACCGGGCCGTCGCGGGCGGCGCTGGAGGTCATGGCGGTGATTTCAGAAATTTCGCCAACGAGATGTCGGATCAGATCAATGTCATGGATGAGGTTGATCAGCACCGGTCCGCCGCCCGCCGCCACCCGCCATTCAGCGGCGAAATACGCGTCGGGCTTGCGCAGCGACCAGATCCCCTGCACCAGAACCAGCCGCCCCAACGCACCGGCGGCGAGCGCGGCGCGGGCCTGCGCAACGAAACCGTGATGGCGGCGATGATGGCCGATCAGCAGCGGCGCGCCGGCGCGCGCGCAGGCGGCGATCAGCGCGTCGGCCTCGGCCAGGGTCGGGGCGACGGGCTTTTCCATCAGCACCGCCCAGCCGCGCGCCGCCGCCTCGGCCCCGAGCGGCGCATGCAGGGCGGTGGGCGCGGCGGTGATGACGGCGCGGGTGTCCGGGGGGATGGCCTGCAGATCGGCGACCACGGGAAAGCCTTCGCCGCCCAATCGCGCCCGCAGCCCCGCATCGGGTTCCGCCAGCGCGGTCAGGCGGCAGGCGTCGCTTTGCATCGCCAGCGCCGCGTGGCGACGCCCGATCAGCCCGCCGCCGAGCACCGCCAGCGGCAGCGGCGCGGTCATCATGGCGCCCGGCCGATCATCTCATGGCCCCGCTCACATCACCGCCCCGATCTGCCAGGGCACGAATTCGTAATCGCCGAGCCCCTGGGATTCGCTTTTCGAGGCCTCGCCCGAAGCGACGCGCAGCACCAGATCGTAGATTTCGCGCCCGACCTCCTCGATGGAGGCCCCTTGGGACATGACGCGCCCTGCGTCCACGTCCATGTCTTCGTCCATGCGCGCGGCCATCTGGCTGTTGGTGGCGATTTTCACCGTCGGCGCCGGCTTTGAACCAAACGCCGAGCCGCGCCCGGTGGTGAAGGCCACCATGTTGCAGCCCGAGGCGATCTGACCGGTCACCGAGGCGGGATCGTATCCGGGGCTGTCCATGAAAAGAAACCCCGACTTGTCAATGGGTTCAGCGTATTTGTAGACCCCGTTGAGCGGCGTGGTTCCGCCCTTGGCCGCCGCGCCGAGGGATTTTTCGAGGATCGTGGTCAGCCCGCCCTTCTTGTTGCCGGGGCTGGGGTTGTTGTCCATGGAGCCGTGGTTGCGGGCGACGTAATCTTCCCACCACAGGATGCGCTCCACCAGCTTTTCGCCGATCTCGCGGCTGGCGGCGCGGCGGGTGAGCAGATGCTCGGCGCCGTAGATCTCCGGCGTTTCGGCCAGCAATCCGGCGCCGCCCTGCGCGGTCAGCAGATCGCAGGCGTGGCCGAGCGCGGGATTGGCCGAGATCCCCGACCAGGCGTCGGAGCCGCCGCATTGCAGCGCCAGCCGGATCTCCGAGGCCGGGCAGGGCGTGCGCCGCGCCGCGTTGGCCAGCGGCAGCATGGCGCGGATCTTGGCGACGCCCATTTCGACCGTGCGGCGCAGGCCCGCGACCTCCTGAATGTTCATGGTCTGGAACAGCGGCCCGGATTTCAGCCCGTAGGCCTCCAGCAGCCAGTCGATCTGGTTCATCTCGCAGCCGAGGCCCACCATCAGCACGCCGGCGTGGTTGGGGTGCCTGGCGTAGCCCCACATCACCCGCTGCAGGGCCTCGAACCCGTCGCCGTTGCCGGCCATGCCGCAGCCGGTGCCGTGCACATAGGCGACGACGCCGTCGACATTGGGGTGGCGCGCCATCTCCTCGGGCCCGAAGGCGTCGGCGATCATTCGCGCCGCGGTGGCCGAGCAGTTCACCGAGGTGAGCACGGCAAGGTAGTTGCGCGTGCCGACGCCGCCATTGTCGCGGCGATAGCCCATGAAAATGTCGCGATCCGCAGGCGCCGCCATGGCCGGCGGGCGCAGGTCGGTGGCGAATTCGTAGTCATGGCTGGTGGCGCGGAATTCGACATTCTGCGTGTGCACGTGATCGCCGGGCGCGATGTCCTGCGAGGCGTAGCCGATCAGTTGCGCGTATTTCACCACCGGTTCGCCCGCCGCGATCGGCGCGACGGCGATCTTGTGGCCGCGCGGGATCAGCGCGCGGGCGGCGACGCCCTCGACCTGTTCGCCGATCTCGATGGGCCCGAGCGCGGTCACCACGTTGTCGGCGGCCGCCAGGCGGACGGTTTTTCTGCTGTCGCTCATGCGGTGTCCCCCGATGACCCACGCGCCGGGCCGGATGCGGCCCGGCGCGCGGGCCCTATGGCTTGACTTCGGAAATCAGCGGCTGATCGGCGAACAGCGCCGCGATGTTGCGCGCCACCATGTCGCCCATGGCCCAGCGGGTGCGATGCGTGGCGCTGGCCTGGTGGGGCGACAGCACCACGTTGTCGAGCTTGAACAGCGCCTCGGGCACGTTCGGTTCGTCGGCGAACACGTCGAGCGCCGCGCCGCCGAGGCCGCCATTGACCAGCAGGTCGACCATCGCCGGTTCGTCCACCAGCGAGCCGCGCCCGACATTGACGAAATTGCCCTCCGGCCCCAGCGCCTCCAACACCGCGCGCGACACGATGCCATCGGTTTCGGGGGACCCGGGCGCGATGGCCACAAGCCAGTCGACCTCGCGCGCCATTTCTTCAAGATCGCCGTAATAGCGGTAGCTTGCGCCGGATTGTTCGGAGCGCCCGTGATAGGAAATCCGCATCTTCATGGAATCGCAGCGCAGCGCGATCTCCTTGCCGATGCGCCCCAGCCCGAGGATGCCGACGCTCGCCCCCGCCAATTGCCCGGTGAGCGGGTAATTGCCTTCGGGCCAGCGGCCTGCGCGGGTGTAGGCGTCGGCCTGCGGGATGCGCCGCGCCAGCCCGATCATCAGCCCCAGCGTCAGTTCGGCCACCGCGTCGTTGAGCACGTCCGGCGTGTTGGTCACCCTGACCCCGCGCGCCGCGCAGGCGGGCACGTCGATGGGATCGTAGCCGACGCCGAAGGAGGCGATCAGCTCAAGCGCCGGCAGGCGGTCCATGATCTCGGCCGGACAGCCGGCATGGCCGCCGGTGGCGACGGCGCGGATTTTCGGGCCGTGCAGGGCGAAGAACGCGTCGCGGTCGTCGATCTCCCACAGGCGATGCACGGTGAAACCGGCGTCCAGCGCGTCCATGCAGCTTTGCAGCATGGGGGCCATCATCAGGATCTGGTTCATGCCGGGGTCTCGATGTCGTCTTCAAGAAAATAGCGGATGTTGTCCTCGAAGCTCGCATCCGGCGTGAAGCCCAGCGCCAGCGCCTTGGTCGGGACGATCCGCGAGCGGAACCCGTTGACCAGCCCTTCGATATGCGCGTCGCGCTCCCATGTGATGCGGGTCGCGGGCTCGGGTCCGGCGACGGCGGTCATGGCGGCGATCATCTCGCCGATGGTGTCGCAGCGGCCCGGCAGGGCGAAACAACGATTGAGACCAAGATCCTGCGCGTCGATCTTCGCGGCATGGATGAAGTTGTCGACCACCGTGCGCGCCGAGCAATGCCAGACCGGGAAATCCGTGGACACCGGGCAGTTGGCGCTTTGGCCCTGCAGCGGTTCGCGAAAGATCGACGACATGAACGAGGTGGAGGCCTTGTTCGGCTTGCCCGGGCGCACGGTGACCGTGGGCAGGCGCAGCCCGCGCCCGTCGATGAAGCCCTTGCGCGAATAGTCGGTGACGAAGAATTCCCCCGCCGCCTTTTGCGACCCGTAGGAGGATTGCGGGTTCAGCGCCGACCAGTCCTCCAGCGGGTCCGGCACGTCGCCGCCATAGACCGCCACCGAGGACGCGTAGACCAGCAGCGGCGGCGCGCCGGCCTCGATCCCGGCGGCGCGCGCGCCCTCCAGCACGTTGAGCGTGCCCATGAGGTTCACCGCCAGCCCGAGATCGAATTCAAGTTCGGCCTGCGAGGACACCACCGCCGCGAGGTGAAAGATCACGTCGCGCCCCCGCAGCGCCGTCTTGACCGCCGCCGCGTCGGTGATGTTCAGCGCCATGCCTTGGGCGCCCGGCGGCAGGTTTTCGGGGGCCGCCAGATCCGCCTGCACCATCGAGGCGATGGGCCGCCCCGCGACTTCGCCGGCCCCGGCCAGCGCCTCGGCCAGCTTGCGGCCGATGAAGCCGCCGCCGCCGATGATGATGACGTTCGCGCCGCCCGCGTCCGCGCCGGCCATCAGTGGTTGTCCCGGGGCAGGGTGTTGCGGGTGGCGTGGTAGGCGGTGGCCAGCTCCAGGCAGGCGCCTGTGTCCATCTGGCCCACGTTCTTGCGATAGATCTCCTGCCACGGCGTCTCGTTGGGCCGATCCGGCGGGGACCAGGCGGCGCGGCGGCGCGCCATCTCGTCGTCGTCGATCAGCAGGTCGAGCCGCCCGGCGTTGAGATCCAGGCGCACCGTGTCGCCGGTCTCGATGAAGGCCAGCCCGCCGCCGATCGCCGCCTCGGGCGAAGCGTTGAGGATCGAGGGGCTTTCAGAGGTCCCGGACTGGCGCCCGTCGCCAACGGTCGGCAGGTGCTGGATGCCCTGCGCGATCAGCGAATCGGGCGGCTGCATGTTCACCACCTCCGCCGATCCCGGATAGCCGACCGGGCCCACGTAGCGGATGAACAGGATGCTGCGCTCGTCGATGTCGAGCGCCGGGTCGTTGAGGCGTTCGTGGTAATCCTCCGGCCCCTCGAACACGATGGCCCGCGCGTCAAACACGTTCTCGTTGCCCGGGGTGGACAGGAACCGGGCGCGGAAATCCTCCGATATCACCGAGGTTTTCATCAGCGCGTTGTCGAACAGGTTGCCGGTGAGCACCAGGAACCCGGCTTCTTCGCGCAACGGTTCGGCGACGGTGCGGATCACCTTGGCGTCTTGCGAGCGCTGGCCGGCGAGGTTCTCGCCCACCGACTTGCCGGTGACGGTGAGCGCGTCGGCGTTGAGCAGCCCGGCCGCCAGCATCTCGCCCATCACCGCCGGCACGCCGCCGGCCTGCTCGAACCCCTCGCCCAGATATTCGCCCGCGGGCTGCATGTTGAGCAGCAGCGGCAGCTTGTGGCCCTCGGTTTCCCAGTCGCGGATGTCAAGCTCGACCCCCACATGGCGCGCGATGGCGTTGAAGTGGATCGGGGCGTTGGTCGAGCCGCCGATGGCGGTGTTGACCCGGATCACGTTCTCGAACGCCGCGCGGGTCATCACCTGCGACGGGCGCAGATCCTCATATGCCATCTCCACGATCCGCCGACCGGTGCGATAGGCCATTTCCGAACGCGCGCGATACGGGGCGGGGATGGCGGCGCAGCCCGGCAGCATCATGCCGAACGCCTCGGCCAGCGCGTTCATGGTGGAGGCCGTGCCCATGGTGTTGCAATGGCCCAGCGACGGCGCCGAGGCGCAGGCCCGGTCCATGAATTCCTGATAGTCGATGGATCCCTCCGACAGCAGGCGCCGCCCTTCCCAGATCACCATGCCCGACCCGGCGAGCTTGCCCTTCCAGTGCCCGTCCAGCATCGGCCCGCCATTGAGCGCGATCGCCGGGATGTCCACCGTGGCCGCGCCCATCAGCTGCGCCGGGGTGGTCTTGTCGCAGCCCGTGGTCAGCACCACCGCGTCGATGGGGTAGCCATGCAGCACCTCGACCAGCGACAGATAGGCGAGGTTGCGGTCCAGCGCCGCCGTGGGGCGCTTGCCGGTTTCCTGAATGGGGTGGATCGGGAATTCCAGCGGAATGCCCCCGGCGTCGCGGATCCCCGCCTTGGTGCGTTCGGCCAGGAACATGTGGATCTTGTTGCAGGGGCTGAGGTCGGACCCGGTCTGGGCGATGCCGATGATCGGTCGGCCGCTTTGCAGTTCCTCGCGCGTAAAACCCTGATTCTGATAGCGTTCCACATAGACGGCTGTCATGCCGGGATTGTCGGGATTGTCAAACCACTGGCGGGACCGGAACGGCGTTTTCGGTGTCGGCATCTGCGTTTCCCCTGGCTGCGCCGCAGTGCAATGGAACGGCGTCTCTTCGATTTTCCCGGAATAGACCACGTCGCCGCGCCCGGTGGAAGGGGGTTGCGCATAATCCGGGGGGGCGCGGATCGGGCTTGGAAGCCGCGCGCAAATATTCCAGACTTCGCGGCGATGGGCCGCGCGGCGCGGCGACAGCGCCGGTCGTCGGCCAAAGGGAGAACAGCCACGTCATGCGCACTCAGGTCGTCATCATCGGCGCCGGCCCCTCGGGTCTGCTGCTCAGCCAGCTGCTGCATCTGGAGGGCGTGGATTCGGTGGTGCTGGAGCGGCGCTCGCGCGATTACGTGCTGGGGCGGATCCGCGCCGGGGTGCTGGAATTCGGGCTGGTGGACACCCTGCGCAAGGCCCGGGTGGGGGCGCGCATGGATCGCGAGGGGCTGGTGCATGACGGCGCGCTGATCGCCTCGGCGATCGGCGAGACCCGGATCGATTTCTCGGGCCTGACCGGGCGCTCGGTGATGGTCTACGGCCAGACCGAGATCACCGCCGATCTCTACGAGGCCCGCGAGGCGCTGGGCGGCAAGGTCGTTCACGGGGCCGAGGGCGTGACGCTGCACGGGCTCGACGGCGACGCGCCGCATGTGACCTACGTCTCGGGCGGCGCGGAACGCCGCATCGACTGCGATTTCGTCGCCGGCTGCGACGGGTTCCACGGGGTCAGCCGAAAATCCATTCCCGCATCGGTGCTGCGCGAATTCGAACGGGTGTATCCGTTTGGCTGGCTCGGGGTGCTGTCCGAAACCCCGCCCGCCGCCGACGAACTGATCTACGCCCACCACCCGCGGGGCTTCGCGCTCTGCTCCATGCGCGCGCCGGAACTGTCGCGCGCCTATGTGCAATGCCCGCTTTCGGATCGGGTCGAGGACTGGCCCGACGCCCGGTTCTGGGACGAATTGCGCCGCCGCCTGCCGGCGCATGCCGCGCAAACCCTGATCACCGGCCCGTCGGTGGAGAAATCCATCGCGCCGCTGCGGTCTTTCATCGCCGAACCAATGCGTTGGGGGCGTCTGTTCCTGTGCGGCGACGCCGCCCATATCGTGCCGCCCACCGGCGCGAAGGGGCTGAACCTGGCCGGATCGGATGTGCATTATCTGCATGAGGGTCTGACGCGGTTCTATCGCGATGGCGAGACGGCGGGCATCGATGACTATTCGCGCAAGGCGCTGGCAAGGGTCTGGAAATCCGAACGTTTCAGCTGGTGGATGACCAATCTGCTGCATGTCTTCCCGCAGATGGACGCTTTCGATCGGCGGATGCAGGAAACCGATCTGGCATATCTGGCGGAGTCGCGCGCGGCCCAGACCTCGTTGGCGGAAAACTACGTCGGCCTGCCTTACTGAGGTTTTCGCACTGGCGGCTGGCAGGGCCGCGGAAAACCAAAACCGCCGCCCGATCGGGCGGCGGTTTTATTGTTTTCAGGCAAAGGTTTGTTCCGAAAACCTCAGGCGGCCTCTTCGGCCTTCTTGGGCTTGCGCTTGCGGGTGCGCTTCGGTTTCGGCTTGGTTTCAGCCGTTTCAGCCGTTTCAGCCGTTTCAGCCGTTTCAGCCGTTTCAGCCGTTTCAGCGGCCGGCGCTTCGGCGCCTGTTTCAGCCGGCGCGGGGTCTTCAGCCGGGGCGGAGGGCTCGGGCGTTTCCGAACTCGCCCCGGTTTGCGCATCCAATTCCGGCGCGGGCGCCGCATCGGGCGCGATCGCCGACTCGAGCGTGGTCTCCTCGGGCGTCGCCTCGGCCGAGGCTTCGACGAATTCCGGCTCGTTGACCTCCGGTTCGTCCACCGATTCCGCGGCCTCGGCGGCCACCTCGGCGCGACGATTGCCGCGCAGCAATTCCTTCACGTCGAATTGCTGGAGCATGAAGGCGGGCACGTGGTCGCCCATGCCGACGATCTGCCCGCCGCGTCCGCCGCGACGCTGATCGTTGCGGGGGGTGCGCCCGCCGCGATCGGCCTGGCGTTCGGCGTTGCGGCCGCGGCCCCGGCCGCCGCGCGGCGATTCGGCGCGGGCGG
>NZ_JBWOMN010000097.1:0-53713 GCF_056449545.1 Oceanicella sp.
CCTTGGGCCGCCGACATCAGCCATATCCGGACGGCGCAGGGCAGGCTGCGCCCGCCCGATCGCCTGAACCACTGAAAGATTTGGTCGGAGTGAGAGGATTCGAACCTCCGGCCCCTGCCTCCCGAAGGCAGTGCTCTACCAGGCTGAGCTACACTCCGAACCAGCGGCGCGGGCGGCGAATTCGGGCGCCCGCGCACGGGGTGGCTATAGCGAGGCGCCAAACCCGGCGCAAGCGCAAAATCGCCTGCGGTCGCGGCGGTCCGGAACCGACCCCGGATCGCGCCGGCAAGCGGGTCTGCGAATGCGCTTGCAGCAACCGGACTGGCTGCCTATGTTCCCGGCGCGTTTGGGGCGTCGCCAAGTGGTAAGGCAACGGTTTTTGGTATCGTCATTCGCAGGTTCGAATCCTGCCGCCCCAGCCAGCCCCTTTCGGCAAAGCTATGGCGGGTCCGCGCGCAGGTGGCAGGCCACCTGCTGATCCGCGCCTGCCGCGCCAGCCGGCCCGACCGCGCGCAGAACGGGGGCTTCGCGGCGGCAGATGTCCTCGGCCAGCGGGCAGCGGGGATGAAAATGGCAGCCGCGGGGCGGGTTGATCGGGCTCGGCACGTCGCCGCCAAGGATCTCGCGCTTGCGCTTCAGGCCCGGGCGCGGGGCGGGGACGGCGGCGAGCAGCGCCTCGGTGTAGGGGTGGCGCGGGGTCGCGAACAGGGTGCGCTTGTCGGCGATCTCCACGATCCGGCCCAGATACATCACCGCGATGCGATGCGCGATGTGCTCGACCACCGCGAGGTCGTGGGAAATGAACAGATACGCCAGGTTGGAGCCCCGCTGCAGGTCGCGCAGCAGGTTGAGCACCTGCGCCTGCACCGACACGTCGAGCGCCGAGACCGGTTCGTCGGCGACGATCAGCGACGGCTCCAGCGCCAGCGCGCGGGCCACCCCGAGCCGCTGGCGCTGCCCGCCCGACAGTTGATGCGGGTAGCGCGACATCTGGTCGGCGCGCAGCCCGACGCGTTCGAACATCTCGGCCACCTTGCGGATCTTGTCGCGGCCAAAGGCGATGCGGTGGATCTCCAGCGGCTCGGCGACGATGCGCCCGCAGGTCATGCGCGGATTGAGCGACGAGAACGGGTCCTGAAACACCATCTGCACATGGCGCCGCCCGGCGCGCAGATCGGCGTCGCTGGCGGCGGTGATGTCGCGCCCGTGCAGCGCGATGCGCCCCGCGTCGGGGTTCAGCAGGCGCATCACGGTCTTGCCGAGCGTGGTCTTGCCGCAGCCGCTTTCGCCGACCACGCCCAGGGTCTCGCCGGCATGGATGGCGAAGGACACCCCGGCGACCGCGTTCACCCAGCCGCCGCCGCGCCCCAGCAGCCCGCCGCGCAGGCGAAAGCGCTTGACCAGGTCCGAGACCTCGAGCACCGGGGTCGCGCTATCCATGATCGGCGCGCGCTGAAGGGGCGCCTTCGGGCGGGGGCTTGTCGGGCGGCGGCGCCCAGCAGGCGGCGGCGTGATCGGGCCCCCTTGTTTCGAGCGCCGGGGCCTCGCGCTCGCAGCGCGGGCGCGCCAGCGGACAGCGCGGGGCGAAGGCGCAGCCGGCGATGGGCTCGCGCATCGAGGGCACGACGCCGGGGATTTCCTGAAGCCGCTGCTCCTCCGCCCCCGGCTGAAGCGACGAGAACAGCCGCGGCGCGGACTGGAGCAGCCCGCGCGTGTAGGGATGCTGCGGGCGGGCGAACAGGTCCTCGACCGCGGCGCGCTCGACCACCTGTCCCGCATACATCACCACGACCCGCTGCGCCATTTCCGCCACCACGCCGAGGTCATGGGTGATGAGGATGATCGAGGCCCCGATGCGCGCCTTCAGTTCGTCCATCAGGTTCAAGATCTGCGCCTGCACGGTGACGTCGAGCGCGGTGGTCGGTTCGTCGGCGATCAGCAGCTGCGGGTTGCAGGCCATGGCCATGGCGATCATCACCCGCTGGCGCAGACCGCCGGACAATTCGAACGGATACTGGCGCGCGCGCTTGGCGGGGTCGGGCACGCGCACCAGTTCCAGCGCGGCGATCGCGGCGTCGAGCGCGGCGCCGCGCGACAGGCCCTGATGGACCTCCATGGCCTCGGCGATCTGGCGGCCCACGGTCATCACCGGGTCCAGCGAGGTCATGGGCTCCTGAAAGATCATGGCGATGTCGTTGCCGCGCACCTTGCGCATCTCGGCTTCGGACAGGGTCAGCAGATCGCGCCCGCCGAACCGGATTCGCCCGCTGACGACGCGGGCGTGGGGGGCGGGCAGCAGGCGCAGGATGGACAGCGCGGTGACGCTTTTGCCGCTGCCCGATTCGCCGACCACGGCGAGGGTTTCGCCGCGGCGCACCTCCAGCGACACGCCGTTGACGGCCCGCACCACGCCCGCGGCGGCGCGAAATTCCACGCGCAGATCCTCGACTCGGATCACCATGCCGCCGGCGGCCCCGCCCGGGCCCGCGCCCGCGTCGCCGGCTGGCGCGGGCGTCGAAACATTCAAGTCATTCATGCGCTGACCGTATCCGCAGCCCCGCGCAAAGGCAAACGCCCGAGCGCGTGAAGCAAAGCGGCCATCTGGCTGGAATCGCCGACAATCAAGGCTGATTTTGACATTCATCCACCTTGGTATACGCTTTCCGAATTCGCAGGCAGGAAGGGTGAGGGACTATGAAACGCAGAGATTTTCTAGTGACTTCAGGCGCTCTCATGGGCGGGACCGCGCTGGGCGCCGGGTTGCGCCCGTTCGCGGCGCAGGCGGCGGAAACCCCGGTGCGCGGCGGCACGCTGATCTGGGGCCATTCCGAGACCACGCAGAATCTTGACATGCACCAGACCGGCACGGCCTCGACCGCGCGGGTGCTGGAGAACGTCCATGACGCCATCGTCACCGTGGATCCTGAATTCAACGTCATCCCCAGCCTTGCGGAGAGCTTCGAGAAATCCGATGACGGGCTGACCTACACCTTCAGGCTGCGCAAGGGCGTGAAATTCCATGACGGGTCGGAGCTGACCTCGGCGGATGTGAAATATTCCTTCGAGCGGGTGAAGAACCCCGAGACCGGCGCGGTCAATTTCGAGGTGTTCAACGACGTGGCCGCCATCGAGACCCCCGACGACCTGACGGTCATCGTGCGCATGTCGCAGGTGAACGCGCCGTTTCTGAGCCGGCTGGCGGAAAACGGCGCCGGGGTGATCATGCCCGAGGGATCGGGCGACGTGCAAGGCACGGCCCCCGTGGGCTGCGGCCCGTTCAAGTTCGTGCGCCGGGAATTCGGCAACGAGGTGGAACTGGCGCGCTTTGACGATTACTGGCAGGGGGCGCCCTATCTCGACGGCGTGTTGAGCCGCGAGGTGACCGAGCCCACGGTGCGCCTGACCGGGGTGCGCACCGGCGAGATGCACCTGATCAACGACATCCCGCTGGACCGGGTGGAGGCGCTGAAGAAGGACCCGGATCTTCAGGTCAGCACCTGGTTCCCGCTGTCATGGGCGTTCCTGAACATGAATCACGACCGGGCGCCCTTTGACGATCCCAGGGTGCGCGAGGCGCTCGACTACATGATCGACAAGGCGGCGCTGGTGCAGGGGGCGCTGTGGGGGCAGGGCGAGGTCACGGCCTCGCCGAGCTTCCCGTCCTCGGCCTCCTACAACGCCGATCTGACCGCGCGGCCGCAGGATTTCGACAAGGCCAGGGCGCTGCTGGCCGAGGCCGGGTTCGCGCCGGGGCAGCTGGAATTCGTGTTCAAGGTGACCACCAACTATCCGTGGCACGTGCAGGCGGCGCAGATCCTGGTGGAATGGTTCCGCATGGGCGGGGTCAAGGCCACGGTGCAGCAGCTGACCTGGTCGGACTGGCTGAGCCAGATCTGGGTCGATCGCGACTACGCGGTCACGATGATGAACTTCTTCACCCTGTGGGAGCCGGATTTCCTGTATTATTCGCTGTGGAATTCCGAGGGCGCGTTCAACTACCGCCAGATCAAGGATTCCGAACTCGACCGCATGACCACCGCGGCGCGGCGCGAGGCCGACCCCGCCGCCCGGGCGCGGATCTACAAGGACATCCAGAAACGCATCCAGGACGAAACCCATGACGTGATCCTGTGGTTCCGCAACGGCACCGTGGCGGCGCGCCGGACTGTCGGCGGGCTGGACACGCTGGTGCACCCCAACGGATCGAACCTGCTGTTCCGCCAGATCTGGCTGAAATCCTGATTTCTTCGCCGGGCGGCGCCTTCGCGCCGCCCGGCGCATGACCCGCCCGGAACCCCCTCATGACCTATATCGCCCGACGGCTGTCGATCTTCGCGTTGACGCTGCTGCTGATCTCCATGGTGACCTTCGCCATAACGCAGGTGCTGCCCGGCGACGTGGCGATGATGATCATGGGCACCCAGAGCAACCCCGAGGCGCTGGAGGGGCTGCGGGACTCGCTGGGGCTGAACGATTCGCTGCCGACCCAGTACTGGCGCTGGATCGGCGGCATGCTCAGCGGCGACTGGGGGGTGAGCCTGCGCTTCAAGGAACCCATCGCGCCGCTGTTGGCGCAAAAGGCGCTGGCCAGCGCCATGATCGTGGCCATGTCGCTGATCATCGCGCTGGTCTTCGCGGTGCCGTTGGGGGTGTGGAGCGCGGTCAATCGCGACCGCTGGCAGGACACGACCGGGTCGGGGCTGGCGCTGGCCGGGATCAGTCTGCCGGATTTCTTCTGGGGCATCGTGCTGATCCTGGTGTTTTCGCGCTGGCTGGGCTGGCTGCCCTCGTCGGGCTACGCCTCGCCCACCGAGGATTTCTGGCTGGCGCTGCGCCACGCGCTGCTGCCGGCGATCGCGCTGGGGCTGGGGCTGATGGCGCATCTGACCCGCATGACCCGCTCGGCCATGCTGGAGGTGCTGAGCCAGGATTTCATCCGGGTCTGCCGCGCCAAGGGGCTGAGCCAGGGCGCGGTGCTGTTTCGCCACGCGCTGCGCAACGCCGTTTCGCCGGTGGTGACGGTGGTGGGGCTGCAGCTGGGCTACCTGTTCGGATCGATCATCGTCATCGAGACCCTGTTCAATTTCACCGGCATGGGCTGGCTGACCTATCAGGCGCTGCTCAACCGCGACGTGCCGCTGATCCAGGCCACGATCTTCGTGATCGCCGCGGTGGTGATGCTGACCAACATCGTCGTCGATCTGCTCTACACGCTGATCGATCCGCGCGTGAGGATGGAGTGATGCGCGCCCTGCTCACGACCAAGGGGCTGATCGGCCTGACGCTGGTGACGCTGTTTGCGGTGATGGCGATCGTCGCCCCGCTGGCGATCCCCGAGGCGCTGACCACCAAGATGAACCTGGCGGCGCGGCTGCAGCCGCCCTCGGCCGAACACCTGTTCGGCACCGATCAGCTGGGGCGCGAACTGATCTGGCGGGTGCTGCTGGGGGCGCACACCTCGCTGGTGATCGCGGTCTCGGCGGTGGCGCTGAGCATCGCCATCGGCCTGCCCGCGGGCATGCTGGCGGGGTTCTGCGGCGGCTGGGCCGACATGGCGCTGATGCGGCTGGTGGACACGCTGCTGAGCTTTCCGGTCTTGCTGCTGGCGCTGACCATCTCGGCGATCCTCGGGCCCAACCTGATCAACGCCATCCTCGCCATCGGCATCGCGTTTTCGCCCTATCTGGCGCGCATCGTGCGCGGCGAGACCCTGCGCGTCGCGGCGTTGCCCTTCGTCGAGGCGGCGCGATCGCAGGGGGCCTCGAACTGGCGCGTCATCCGCCTGCACCTGCTGCCCAACATCATGGCGCCGGTGATCGTGCAGGCGACCATCTCGGTGGCCTTCGCGATCCTCACCGAGGCGGCGCTGTCGTTTCTGGGGCTCGGCGCCCAGCCGCCGACGCCGTCCTGGGGGCTGATGATCCAGGCCTCGCGCGATTATCTCGACGTGGCGGCCTGGACCGCGCTGGCGCCGGGGATCGCGGTGGCGCTGACGGTGCTGGGGCTCAACATGCTCGGCGACGTGCTGCGCGACATGCTCGACCCGACCGTCGTCACCCAGCGCTGAGCGCCGCGGTCGATGAACGCGACGCGGCGGGCGATATTTACTGAGGTGAATTTTAATTGCATTTAGTTTAATTCCGGCCCATGCTGTTTCCTGCGCCAAGCGATTGAGCCGAAACGCCGTCGCGCCGCGCATAGGGGACGGGTCTGGCGGAACAAAAAGCATATCCCTGCCAGTCCTATGGAAAGCCGTCTCGCGGGGTCGAGCCGCGGGCGCTTTCGACAGAGATGGGTAGGGGCTCGGAGAGGTCGCCGGATGCCGGGAACGTTTCGGCAATTGACCTGAAAAATCGCGACCGCTCCGCCAACAAGGAGGAAACTGAATGGACAACAACCTGGATGCGCTAACCACGTTGTTCACCGAATTCTACTATTGGGTGACCGTGGTGTTCATGTTCCTGATTCACGTGGGCTTCTGCGTCTACGAGGTCGCGGCCAGCCGCAGACGGAACCACATGCACACGCTCATGAAAAACATCATGGTGATCCCGCTGGTCACCGTCACGTTCTTCTTCTTCGGATGGTGGATCTACTTCGCCTTCCCCAACGGCCCCTACATCTTCGAGGGCAAGGGGATTGATTTCGCCGCCGCCACCGGCGCGCGGCCATGGGATCCGGCCATGGGGCCGAACCTGTCCGACCACATCAACGGCGTGTTCTGGGCGGCGTTCCTGCTGTTTTCCTGGACCGCGGCGTCGATCGTGTCGGGCGCGGTGATGGAGCGCATCCGCTCCGGCGCGTTCTGGATCCTGGCGGTGATGATCGGGTCGGTGGCCTGGATCATCGACGCGGCCTGGGGCTGGCACTGGGACGGCTGGATGGTCAAGTATCTGGGCTATCACGACGCCTACGCCTCCGGGGTGATCCACGGCATCGCCGGCGGCTTCGCGCTCGGGGTGCTGGTCGTGCTCGGGCCGCGGCTGGGCAAGTTCCGCGCCGACGGCACGCCGCGCGACATCCCGCCGCACAATCCGTGGCTGGTGACGCTGGGCCTGTTCCTGATCTACACCGGGTTCTGGGGCTTTTACGCGGCCTGCAACATCCCGATCATCTCGCCCGAGGGCATCGGCGGCGAAATCACCGGCATCACCTGGACCGCCACCAACATCTATCTGGCGCCCACCACCCTGTCGGGGATCACCTTCAACTTCCTGATGTCGCTGTCCGGCGGCCTGATGGCGGCCTATGTGGTGTCCAAGGGCGACGCGTTCTGGACGTTTTCGGGCGGCCTGGCGGGGATCATCACCGCATCGGCGGGCAATGATCTGTATCACCCGGTGCAGTCCATGCTCATCGGCGGCGTCGGCGCATGGGCGGCCTACAAGCTGCATTACTGGGTCGAGCGCAAGTTCAAGATCGACGATGCGGTGGGCGCGGTCGCGGTGCATGGCTATGCCGGGGTGATCGGGCTGCTGATCGCCGGGTTCATGCTCTGGGGCCAGCCGTCCTCGCCCTATGCGGGCTACGCGACGATCAACCCGCTGGGCATGCTCGCCGGCGCGGTGATCATGTTCGGCGTGCTGGGCTTCCTGCCCGGCTTCGTTCTCGCCAAGATCCTTCAGGGGTTCGGCATGCTGCGCATCCCGCGCAAGGTGGAGCTCGAAGGGCTCGATTTCGAATCAGCCGAGGCGCATCAGGCCGCGATCGACGACGTGGTCGCCGCCGAGAAGGCGCTGGTCGCAACCTGACGCAAACCAAGGAGAAACATCATGTCCACCAATGGAATGACCAGTTGGGCCGTTGATCTGAAGGACGTGGCGGTGATCTATCCCTTCGAGGGGACGGAATTCATGCTCTACGTCATCGGGCTTGCGTTCTGGATCGGCTGGCACATCCTGCAGTTGCGCGGCGAGGCCACGGAGGTCAGCCACGAAATGGACGCCGACCCGACCGGCGACAAGGCGCGGGCCATGATCGAGGGGTATTGACCCACCGGTCCGCATAGCTGAATAACCAGCGCCGGCCCGGGATCCCGTGCCGGCGCTGCGGTTTGGACGCACAGTTGACAGGGCCAGGCATTCCCCCCACGGATCATTGCAGCGAGGACGATCATGGCCGAGAAACGCGGAGAGAAGGGCCCCGATGGCAAGACGGTCCTGGCGCAGGATCCCCACGCCTCGGGGCGGGCCGGGGGCAATCTGCTTGAAGAATCCATCGGCCGCGAGGTGCGCTCGCTGCGCGAGCAGCTGGGCATGACCATTTCGCGCCTGGCCAAATCCGCCGAGATGTCGGGCGGCATGCTGTCCAAGATCGAGAACGGCTCCACCTCGCCGTCGCTGTCGTCGCTGCAGGCGCTGTCCCGGGCGCTGCACGTGCCGGTGACGGCGCTGTTCAAGGGGTTCGAGAAAAGCCGCGAGGCGACCTTCGTGAAGGCCGGCGACGGGCTGGAGATCGAACGACGCGGCACCCGCGCCGGGCATCAATACATGCTGCTGGGCCACGCGCCCCATGGCGAACTGACCGTGGAGCCGTATCTGATCACGCTGCAGGACAATTCGGACGTGTTCCCGATTTTCCAGCATGACGGGCTGGAGTTCATCTACATGCTCGAAGGCGAGGTGGTCTACCGTCATGGCGACAACACCTACGCCATGCGCCCGGGGGATTCGCTGTTCTTCGACGCCAACGCCCCGCACGGCCCCGAGAGCATGCCGGTGCTGCCGATCCGTTACCTGTCGATCATCAGCTATCCGCGGGATTCCTGAGTCAGCCTGTTTCCCATCATTAAATTATATTTACTCTTAGTTGACGGCCGCAAGGCGCCCTGCTAGTCTCGGATCAGATATTTGAGACAATGCGAGGAAGCGCCATGTGCGGGATCGTTGGCCTCTACCTTAAAAACCGGAGCCTGCAGGCGGAGCTTGGCGCCCTGTTCGCGCCCATGCTGATCGAGATGACCGATCGCGGGCCCGATTCCGCCGGTTTCGCCATATATCGCAACGAGGTCGGCGAAAACGAAACCAAGTTCACGCTGGCCGGCGACGATCCCGGCGCTGACTGGAAGGCGCTGGACGCGGACATGGAACGGGCGCTTGACTGCGACGTGCGCGTCGCGCCCATGGGCGATCACGCGGTGCTGGTCACCGACGCGCCCGTGGACCGGGCGACCGCCTGGCTGGCGGCGGCGCGGCCCGGGATCCGCATCGTGGGCTCGGGGCGTTCCATCGAGATCTTCAAGCAGACCGGGCTGCCCAGGGAGGTGGCCGAAAAGTTCGACCTCGCCGGCGCCCATGGCAGCCACGCCATCGGCCACACCCGCATGGCCACCGAAAGCGCGGTCACCACCGAGGGCTCGCACCCCTTCGCCACCGGGCTGGACCTGTGCCTGGTGCATAACGGATCCCTGTCCAACCACAACCGGCTGCGCCGTCGGCTGCAGCGCGAGGGCATCGCGTTCCAGACCGACAACGACACCGAGGTCGCTGCGGGCTACCTGACCTGGAAGCTGCGCCAGGGGGCCTCGCTGCACGAGGCGCTGCAGGCGGGGCTGGAGGAACTGGACGGGTTCTACACCTTCTGCGTCGGCACGGCGGACGGTTTCGCGGTGGTGCGCGACCCGATCGCCTGCAAGCACGCGGTGATGGCGGAAACCGACGACTGGGTGGCCATGGCCACCGAATACCGCGCCATCGCGCATCTGCCCGGCGCGGATTGCGCGCGCATCTGGGAACCCGAGCCCGACAAGATCTACACTTGGGGGAGCGTCGACTGATCATGACCGAACTTGATGTGAAAACCCTTGGCGTGCGCGGCGTGAACGCCGCCCTGCACGCCCTGCCCGAGGGCGCCAACGAACTCGACTGGACCATCGCCAACCCCCAGGGCCAGCACGCCATCGCCTGCGGTCTGGACGGGCCGCTGAAGGTCGCGATCAACGGCCATGTGGGCTTCTATTGCGGCGGCATGAACCAGCGGGCCGAGATCACAGTGCGCGGCCATGCCGGGGTCGGGGTCGCCGAAAACATGATGTCGGGCGCGATCCGGGTCACCGGCAACGCCTCGGACTCCGCCGGGGCCACGGCCCATGGCGGGCTGCTGGTGATCGAGGGCGACGCGTCCTCGCGCTGCGGGATCTCCATGAAGGGCGTTGACATCGTGGTCGGCGGATCGGTCGGGCACATGTCGGCCTTCATGGCGCAGTCGGGGCATATGGTGGTCTGCGGCGACGCCGGGGACGCGCTGGGCGATTCGATCTACGAGGCGATCCTGTTCGTGCGCGGCGAGGTGAAAAGCCTCGGCGCCGACTGCGTCGAGAAGGAGATGCGCCCCGAGCATCTGGTCAGGCTGACGGCGCTGCTGAAGGCGGCGGGCATGGAGGCCGATCCCGGCGCGTTCCGCCGCTACGGCTCGGCGCGAAAACTCTACAATTTCGACATCGACAACATCGACGCATATTGAGGGCGAGCCAGATGTCCGCACCAACCCCGCACACCACCCCGCGCAAATCCGCGACCTTCGACGACTACACCCTGTCCGAGATCCGCCGCGCGGCGGCGACAGGCATCTATGACATTCGCGGCGGCGGCTCCAAGCGTCGGCTGCCGCATTTCGACGACCTGCTGTTTCTGGGCGCCTCCATGTCGCGCTACCCGCTGGAGGGCTATCGCGAACGCTGCGGCACGAACGTTGTTCTGGGCACGCGTTTCGCGAAAAAACCCATCGAATTGCAGATCCCCATCACCATCGCCGGGATGAGCTTCGGATCCCTGTCGGCGCAGGCCAAGGAGGCGCTGGGGCGCGGGGCCTCGATCGCCGGCACCTCGACCACCACCGGCGACGGCGGCATGACCCCGGAGGAGCGCGGGCAGTCGAAAACGCTGGTCTACCAGTATCTGCCTTCGCGCTACGGCATGAACCCGGTCGATCTGCGCAAGGCCGACGCCATCGAGGTGGTGGTCGGGCAGGGCGCCAAGCCCGGCGGCGGCGGCATGCTGCTGGGGCAGAAGATCTCGGACCGGGTGGCGCATATGCGCGACCTGCCCAAGGGCATCGACCAGCGATCCGCCTGCCGGCATCCCGACTGGACCGGGCCCGACGACCTGGAAATAAAAATCACCGAATTGCGCGAAATCACCAATTGGGAAAAGCCGATCTACGTGAAGATCGGCGGCACCCGCCCCTATTACGACACCGCGTTGTCGATCAAGGCGGGGGCTGACGTGGTGGTGCTCGACGGCATGCAGGGCGGCACGGCGGCGACGCAGGAGGTGTTCATCGAACATGTGGGCCTGCCGACGCTGGCCTGCATCCGCCCCGCGGTGCAGGCGCTGCAGGACATGGACATGCACCGCAAGGTGCAGCTGATCGTCTCGGGCGGCATCCGCAACGGCGCCGATGTGGCCAAGGCGCTGGCGCTGGGCGCCGACGCGGTGTCGATCGGCACCGCCGCGATGGTGGCGCTGGGCGACAACGACCCGGCGCTGGAGGCGGAATACAACAAGCTCGGCGCCACCGCCGGCGCCTATGACGACTGGCACGAAGGGCTGGATCCGGCGGGGATCTCGACCCAGGACCCGGAGCTTGCCAGGCGGCTCGACCCGGTGCTGGGCGGGCGTCGGCTGGCCAATTACCTCAAGGTGATGACGCTGGAGGCCCAGACCGTGGCCCGCGCCTGCGGCAAGTCGCATGTGCATAATCTGGAGCCCGAGGACCTGGTGGCGCTGACCATCGAATCCGCCGCCATGGCGCGGGTGCCGCTGGCCGGGACCGACTGGATCCCGGGCCGGCGGATCGACTAGGGCCTCTGGCCTGAAACCAGGAAAACGGCGAATACGGGAGGACCATCGGCAATGGCGATCGATCTGGAAAAATACGCGGCCGACAACGGCGTCAAATTCTTTCTGATGAATTTCACCGATCTGTTCGGGGCGCAGCGATCAAAACTGGTGCCCGCGCAGGCCATCGCCGGGATGCAGAAATCCGGCGCCGGTTTCGCGGGCTTCGCGTCCTGGCTCGACATGACCCCGGCGCATCCCGACATGTTCGCGGTGCCCGATGCGGATGCGGTGATCCAGCTGCCCTGGAAGCCGGAGCTGGCCTGGGTGCCCGGCGATCTCTACATCGAGGGCGCCAAGGTGGCGCAGGCCCCGCGCAACGTGCTGCAGGCGGTGATCGCCCGGGCCGCGGACAAGGGCTTGCGCCTGAAGGCCGGGGTCGAACCCGAATTCCACCTGATCAACGCCGACGGCACCGACATCTCCGACGATCGCGATACCCAGACAAAACCCTGCTACGATCAGGCGGCGCTGATGCGGCGCTACGACGTGATATCGGAAATCTGCACCCATATGCTGACGCTGGGCTGGGGCCCGTATCAGAACGATCACGAGGACGCCAACGGCCAGTTCGAGATCAACTGGAATTTCTACGACAGCCTGAAGACCGCCGACCAGATGTGCTTCTTCCGCTTCATGGTGAAGTCGGTCGCGGAAAACCACGGGCTGCGCGCCACCTTCATGCCCAAGCCCTTCGGGCATCTCACCGGCAATGGCTGCCATGTCCACGCCTCGCTGTGGACGCTGGACGAAAACACCTGCCTCACCCACGACCCCGACGATGATCTGGGGATTTCGGCGATGGGCTATCATTTCATGGGCGGGGTGCTGGCCCATGCCGGGGCGCTGGCCGCGATCACCAATCCGACGGTGAATTCCTACAAGCGCATCAACGCGCCGACCACGGTTTCGGGCGCCACCTGGGCCCCCAATTCGATCACTTTCGGCGGCAACAACCGCACCCACATGATCCGCGTGCCCGATGCGGGGCGGTTCGAGTTCCGCCAGGCCGACGGCGCCGCCAACCCGTATCTGCTGATGGCCGGGCTTCTTGCCGCCGGGCTCGACGGGATCGACAATGAAACCAGCCCGGGCAAGCGGCTTGACATCGACATGTACGCCGAGGGTCACAAGGTGCGGGGCGCCAGGAAGCTGCCGCTCTACCTGCTCGACGCGATCCGGGCCTTTGCCAGGGACAAGACCCTGCGCGCGGCGCTGGGGAGCGAATTCGCCGACGCCTACATCAAGCTCAAGACCAGTGAATGGGACGAGTATTCGCGCCACCTCACCCAGTGGGAGCGCGACCGCACGCTGGACTGCTAGGGCTCAGCCGAGGGGCGGATCGGCGCGCGATTCGTCCCAGTCCGGCTCGAACCCCAGCACCACGGTGTCGCGCGGCAGGGCCGGGTTGAACAGCCGGTTATGGGCCATGGTGGCCTGGTGCAGCGGGTTGCGTTCGGCCAGCCGCCAGACCTTGCAATGCAGATCGAAACGCTGGGCGTAGGCGTCAAAGGCCAGCGTGCAGGTTTGCGCCGCGCGGATCTTCGCCGCGCCCGGCGAGCCCGGCGGGAAGGTCGCCGTGAGGATGTCGGAAAATTCCCGGTGCTTCTGGTAATGGGTGGCGGCGAAGAAGTTCAGCGCCTGGCTGCGCCAATGCGCCGGGTCGTTGGTCTTGCGCGCCAGATGCAGCAGCTCCGGGGTCACTGAAAACTGCGGCGACTTGCTCATCACCGTGATGATGCGGCCCATGGGGGCGCTGTCGCCGGGCAGCAGCACCTGGGGCATGACCGCGTCGTCGGGGCGGCCCTGATGGTCGCGCATCATCATCTGGCGCACCCGGCACTGCCATTTCAGGAAGGCCGATTTCAGCGGATGCCCGGCCGGGCTGGCGCCGAGGACTGCGGACAGGGAGCTGCTCATGCGCGGCCTCCGTTGCTGTTGCGCGGCCCCGCGTAATGGCGGTCATGGCGCAGGCTGGGAATGCGGGCCCGGGTGGCCGTCGCCAGGTCCAGATCGATTTCGGCATGGACCACGCCGGGCAGGGCGCCGCCATCGGCGATGACTTTGCCCCAAGGGTCGATCACCAGCGAATGGCCGTAGCTTTCGCCGCCCCCCGGAATGGCGCCGATGGCGCAGGGCGCGATCACGAAGGCGCCGTTCTCGATGGCGCGGGCGCGGTTGAGCACATGCCAATGCGCCGCGCCGGTGCGCTTGGTGAAGGCGGCGGGAATGGCGAGGATCTCGGCCCCCGCCTGGGCGAGATCGCGATAAAGCCCGGGAAAACGCAGATCGTAGCAGATCGTGTGGCCGATGCGCCCGAAGGGCGCGTCGACGATCGCCGCGCAGGCGCCGGGCGCCACATGGGCGCTTTCGCGATAGGTCTCGTCGGGGGAAATCTGCACGTCGAACAGGTGAATCTTGTCATAGCGGCTGGCGACGGCGCCGGCGGCGTCGATGACGTAGCCGCGATTGAGGATCCGGCCGTCATCGCGGGCGATGGCGATGGAGCCGAGCATGACCCACACGCCCCTGTCGCGGGCGAAATCGCGAAACGCCGCGAGCACGGGATGCGCGGCCTCGGGCGCGGCGGGGGGCGCCAACGCCGCCCCTTCGCTTTTCAGCCCGCCGCAGTATTCGGGCAGCAGCAGGAAACGCGCGCCCGCCGCCACGGCGGCCTCGGCCATGGGCGCGGCCTCCTCCAGCGCCGCGGCGAAGTCGGCCGCCGGGCGGGTCTGGAGGCAGGCGAGGCGAAGCGGGCGCGCCATGCTCAGAACTTCATGTAGGCTTTTCTGAGCGACACCAGCGGGTGGCGGTCCGACATCTGGAATTTCAGCAGCAATTCGCGCGCGATCATGTCGCGATCCTGCTGGTTGTCGGGCAGCTCGAAGCTGTCGGGGATGCGCACCCAGCCGTTGATGTTGCGATCGAACACCGCCGGCATGCCTTCCTCGTAGCCCATATGCACGTCTTCGAGCCAGTTGAGGTCGTCCCAGCCCATCACCTCCATGTACTTGGCGAGGAACGGCGTGATCCGGTCGTAGTCGGGAACAAGATTCACGTCGTAGCGATAGCCGATATGCTGGCCGATCTCCTTTTCGCGCTCGGTCTCCAGCCCGGCGGCGTCGTTCAGAAACTGATCCACGTCGTGGATCTCGGATCCCCTGTATTGCGTTCCAGCCATGTCGCTCTCCTTACAGGTGATGATAGTCTTTGACGCCAACCGTGTGGTTGGTGCCGGCAAGCGGCACCCCGGCCATGGCCGAGGCCTCCATGGTCAGCGCCGCGAGATCCTCGGGCTCCAGCGAATGCACATGGGTCTTGCCGCAGGCGCGGGCGAAGAGCTGCGCCTCGATGGTCAGCGTGTGCAGGAAATTATAGACCCGCTCGGCGGCCTCGTCGGGGTCGAGTCTCGCGCGCAGCACCGGGTCCTGAGTCGCCACGCCCACCGGGCAGCGGCCGGTGTGGCAGTGGTAGCAATAGCCGGGATCGGCGCCGACCTCCTCGGGGTAGTTGGCCTCGGGGATGTCCTTGTTGCAGTTCAGCGCCATCATCGCCGAATGGCCGATGGCGATGGCGTCGGCCCCGAGCGCGATGGCCTTGGCCACGTCGGCGCCGTTGCGGATGCCGCCGGCGTAGACGAGGCTGATCTCGCCGCGCTTGCCCAGATCGTCGATGGCCTTGCGCGCCTGGCGGATGCCGGCCATGCCGGGCACGCCGGTTTCCTCGGTCGCCAGATGCGGGCCGGCGCCCGTCGAGCCCTCCATGCCGTCGATATAGATGCTGTCGGGGTCGCATTTCACCGCCATGCGCACATCGTCATAGACCCGCGCCGCGCCGAGCTTCAGCTGGATCGGGATCTGGCCGTCGGTGACCTCGCGGATCTCCTGGATCTTCAGCGCCAGATCGTCGGGGCCGAGCCAGTCGGGATGGCGCGCCGGGGACCGCTGGTCGATGCCGGCGGGCAGCGAGCGCATCTCGGCCACCTGATCGGTGACCTTCTGACCCATCAGATGCCCGCCGAGCCCGACCTTGCAGCCCTGGCCGATGAAGAATTCGACGCCGTCGGCCAGCACCAGATGGTTGGGGTTGAAGCCGTAGCGCGACTGGATGCACTGGTAGAACCATTTCGAACTGAAGCGGCGTTCGTCGGGGATCATGCCGCCCTCGCCCGAACAGGTGGCGGTGCCGGCCATGGTGGCGCCGCGCGCCAGCGCGGTCTTGGCCTCGTAGGACAGGGCGCCGAAGCTCATCCCGGTGATGTAGATCGGGATGTCGAGCACCAGCGGGCGTTTGGCGCGCGGGCCGATCACGGTGCGGGTTTCGCATTTCTCGCGGTAGCCCTCGATCACGAAGCGGGTGAGGGTGCCGGGCAGAAACGTCAGGTCATCCCAGTGCGGGATCTTCTTGAAAAGCGAGAATCCGCGCATGCGGTAGCGGCCAAGCTCGGATTTGATGTGGATGTCGTCCATCACCCGCGGCGGGAAGATGAAACTGTCGCCGATCCGGCTGGTGTCGCGATCCAACGGTTTCTTTCTGGGCATGTCGCCGTCAGCCATTGTTCAGGTCCTTTCCGGAGACGTCAAAGAATGAGCTTCTTTTCGTTGGGTTCGAGATTGTCGTAGTTCCAGAGCTGCTTGCCCGAGACGATCTTGGTGAAGTGATCCACGCCCCCGTCCGGCAGCATCCCGTAGAGCGACAGCTTGCGGGTCAGCCAGGCGCGGTCGAGATCGGTCAGCTCCGCCTCCACCGCGTCGACGCCGCAGGACTTGATGGCGCCGCCCACGTAGATCGTGCCGTCATACATGGAATCGCCGAGGTTCTTGCCCGCGTCGCCGCAGACCACCATGCGCCCGCGCTGCATCATGAAGCCCGACAGCGCGCCGGTGTCGCCGCCGACGATGATGGTGCCGCCCTTCATGTCGATGCCGGTGCGCGATCCGACGGATCCCCTGCACACCAGATCGCCGCCGCGGATCGCCGCGCCGAAGGTGGACCCGGCGTTCTTTTCGACGATCACCGTGCCCGACATCATGTTTTCGGCGCAGGACCAGCCGACGCGGCCGTTGATGCGCACGTTCGGCCCGTCGATCAGCCCGACCCCGAAATAGCCCGTGGAGCCCTCGATGATCAGGTTGAGCCGGCTGAGGATGCCCACCGCCAGCGAATGCTTGCCGCGCGGGTTCTTCAGCACGATGGTGCCGTAGCCCTCGGCCATCAGCTTGCGGATGGCGCTGTTGACCTCGGTCGAGCTCAGTTCGTCCGCATCCAGGTCCGTGCGCTTGTTGAAATCCACGTCCGGCGCCCACGGATAGGTGAAGCGTTCGCCCGCGTCGGGGTCGAACTCGATGTAGAGCGACTTGCCGGTGAGCTGTTCCGTGGTCATGCCGAGCGCCTGCGCGCGCTCGTCCTGGGTCATCTGCTTCAGGTCCGCATCGCTCACGCTTGCCATACCCGAACCTCCTCGTCGTAAGGGTCAGTGGTGTCGATTTCCTGGGGAAGGATCGCGCGGATGGCGACCTCTTCGGAGGCCATGGCGATCAGATCGTCGCTTTCGTAGAGCACCAGCGGCTTTGCGGCCATGGTGTCCTTGGCCATGCCGAGCTGGTCCCTGGTGGCCACCAGATAGGTGAACACGCCGTCGATCTCGTCGATCGAATTGCGCAGCGATTCTTCCAGCGACACGCCCTTGGACAGGTTGTGCGCGGTGTAGACCGCCAGCAATTCGCTGTCGCAATCGGACATGAACCGGTGGCCCTTGCGTTCCATTTCGCGGCGCATGATCCAGTAATTGGTGATCTGGCCGTTATGCACGACGCTGACGTCGTTATAGGGGAAGGCCCAGTAGGGATGCGCGGAACGGATGTCCACATCGGATTCCGTCGCCATGCGGGTGTGGCCGATGCCATGGGTGCCCTTGAAGTCGTTGAGACCGTAAAGCCCGGCCACGTCGGCGGCGTCGCCCAGGTCCTTGATCAGCTCCAGCCCGTTGCCCAGCGACAGGATCTCGACGCCCGAGGTTTCCTCGATATGCGCCGCCAGGTCGGCGGTGTCCGTGAGCCCGCCGAGCACATAGCGCAGCGAATACTCGGTCGCGGCCTCCTTGGACCTGACCAGCGCGTCATGCTCGTCGAGAATGGCGTCCACGGTCGCGATGCGATCGGCGATCAGCTGATGCACGCTGCGGCCGCGCGCCATGTCCTCGGCCTCGGCGACCTTCAGGCGCATGATGTAGTCGCCCGCCGTCGGCGCGCCATACACCGCGTAGCCGGTGGAATCCGGCCCCCGGTGCTTGAGGGCCTGCAACATGGCGGTCATTTCCGCGCCAACGTTGGAGCTCTTGCCCTTGTGAATCAATCCAGCGATTCCGCACATTTAGGATGCGCCTCCCGTGTTTCAGAGTGTCGTGATCCGAAAGTCGATGACGGTGCGCCGGCGGCCCGCGTGGATGCCGGGGCGGCGACGTCTGAGTGTCGATGTCAGCCGGCCGCCGCGGCGGGGGGGGGGGCGCGGCGCGGGGCCCGCCCCCCGCGGCGGGGGGGCGGGGGGGGGGGGGGGGGGGGGCGGGGTCTGGGTGTCGGGGGGGCGCGCGGGGGGGGGGGGGGGGGGGCCCCCCCGCGCCCCCCCCGCCCGCCGATCAGGGCAGGCATTCCATGTAGGTGTCGTTGTCCCAGTCGGTGACGGTGGACATGAAGCGGGCCCATTCGTCGTATTTGTATTCGTGATAGAGCCGGTACATCTCGCCGGGCATGCCGCGCTGCACCACCTTGTCGGCGGCCAGCGCCTCCAGCGCCTCGCCCAGCGACATGGGCAGTTTCTTGACCTGCTTGCCCTGTTCGATGGCGTCGTAGATGTTGCGTTCCTCCGGTTCGCCGGGGTCGAGCTGGTTGTCGATGCCGTCATCGGCGGCGGCGAGGATGGTGGAGCCCATGAGATACGGGTTCACCATCGAATCCACCGACCGGTATTCGAAGCGCCCCGGCGCGGACACGCGCAGCCCGGTGGTGCGGTTCTGGAAGCCCCAGTCGGCGAAGACCGGCGCCCAGAACCCGGTGTCCCACAGCCGGCGATAGGAATTCACCGTCGAGCAGCCGATGGCGGTCAGCGCGCGCAGGTGCTGCACGATGCCGCCGATGGCGTCGAGCCCGGCCTTCTGGGGCATCTGCGGGTCGCTGCCGTCGGGCATGAAGGTGTTGTCGCCGCCCTGCACATACATGTAGTTGTCGCGCATGCCCGGCAGGTTGGCCTCGTCATTGCCGCAGCGCACGAACTGGTCGTCGCCGCCGCGCCACAGGCTCATGTTGTGGTGACAGCCCGAGGCCGACACCCCCATGAAGGGCTTGGTCATGAAGCAGGCGAAGATGCCGTTTTCGCGGGCCACCTGGGCGCAGATCTGGCGATAGGTGGTCAGGCGGTCGGCGTTGCGCAGCACGTCGTCATACATCCAGTTCAGCTCAAGCTGCCCCGGCGCGTCCTCGTGATCGCCCTGGATCATGTCCAGCCCCATGGCCCGCGAATAGCGGATCACCTGCAGGGACACCGGGCGCAGGCTTTCGAACTGGTCGATATGGTAGCAGAAGGGTTTGGAATAGCCGTCCCTGGGCTTGCCGTTCTCGTCGTATTTCAGCCACATCATCTCGGGCTCGGTGCCCACGCGCAGCTTCAGGCCGTTGTGCTTTTTCTCGAATTCCTCGTGCATGCGGCGCAGGTTGCCGCGGCAGTCGGCGGTGAGATAGGCGCCCGGATCCTGCTTTTCCTCGCGGTTGCGGAACAGGGTGCAGTAGAAGCGCCCGATCTCCGGCGCCCAGGGCAGCTGCATGAAGGTCTCGGGTTCCGGGATGCCGATCAGCTCGGCCGCCTCCGGCCCGTAGCCGAGGTAGTTGCCGGCGCGGTCGGTGAACAGGTTGACCGTGGCGCCGTAGACCAGCTGGAAGCCCTTCCGGGCGACGGTTTCCCAGTGGTCCGACGGGATGCCCTTGCCCATGATCTTGCCAGTGACCGAGACGAATTGCAGATAGAGATACTCGATCCCCATCGCGTCGATCATCTTCCTGACTTCCTTGATCTTCTCGTCGCGCCCCGGGGCTTCGACAAATCTTTCGAGGTCGGTTTCTGCCACTGTTCTCTCCCTGGTTTCAGATTTGTCTGTCGTTGGTCGGTTTCGGGGGCGATCCGCCCCCGCGCGCCCGGATCAGCTCCACGGATAGGGGCTGTTGGACACCGGATGCAGATCGCCCCTGGCGAAACGTTCGAAGCGGAACGGCGCCAGCAGGTCCTGGGATTCGCCCAGCACCTCGTCGGCGATCAGATGTCCGACCCCGAGCATCTTCCAGCCATGGTTGGAATCCGCGATCAGCGTGACGTTGCCGTGGAAATGGTCGAAGACCGGAAAGCTGTCGGCGGTGAAACAGCCGATGCCGCCCGAGGCCTCGCGATGATACTTGCCCATCATGCCCTCGAAGCGGCGGTGGCAATGGGCCAGCGCGGACACCCACATATGGGCGAAATCCTCCGAGGCGACGAATTCCGGCGAGGACGGCCCGTAGGGGTCGATCGCCACCTGGTCCGCCGGCGTTTCCACCTTGTAGGGCGAGGCCCCGCCCTGGATGCCGCCGAAATGCCAGTCGGGCTTGTAGTAGATGCCCCACATGTCCTCGGTGATCAGCGACCCGTCGACCACCGATTTCAGCGGCGCGTCGGTGTCCACATGGATCACCGGCGGGGTGCGGCCGTCATTGGTGCGCAGGATCTCGGGGGGCACCTGCAGCACGCCCTCCTCCAGTTGCCAGTAGCGCCACATGTCGATGTTGTC
The DNA here is from genome assembly GCF_056449545.1 of Oceanicella sp. Taxonomy (NCBI): domain Bacteria; kingdom Pseudomonadati; phylum Pseudomonadota; class Alphaproteobacteria; order Rhodobacterales; family Paracoccaceae; genus Oceanicella; species Oceanicella sp. The sequence goes on from NZ_JBWOMN010000097.1 coordinate 20,647, forward strand.
ATGGGTTTCGCCGTCGCGCCCCTTGACGGTGATCTGCTTGGGCATGCCCAGCATGTCCCAGAAATCCCGCGCCCAGGGCCCGGGCGCGACGATCAGCCGGTGGCAGGTGATCGCGCCCTTGTCGGTGTCGATCGCGCGGATGGCGCCGGACCCGCTTTCGCTGGTCAGGCCCTTGACCTCGACCCCGGTGAGGATGCGCACGCCGCGATCCTCGACCTTGCGGGCCAGCCCGTACATGGTCTTGGTGTTGTTGGAATAGCCGCCGCGCTTTTCGTGCAGGACCGAGGTGACGCCCTGCGCCTGCCAATCGTCGAACATCGCCCGCATGTAGGCGTTGGAGGCGTCGGCGCCCTCGATGAATTCGCTGTCGTAGCCGATGGCCCGCTGCTGTTCGAAGATCGCGCCCACGTCGTCGCGCATGGCCTCGCAGGAAATCTGCATGTAGCCGACGGGATGGTAGCTCAGCCCCTCCGGGTCGCTTTCCCAGACCCCCACCGAATGCGCCATCAGCCGCCGCATGGCGGGCTGGAAGTAGTTGTTGCGCACCACGCCGCAGGCGATGCCCGAGGCGCCCGAGGCGATGCCGGACTTGTCGATCACCAGGACGCGGCCCTCGACCGTCTCGCCCCGCGCGATCAGCCGGTCCGCCAGCCGCCAGGCCGTGGACAGGCCGTGGATGCCGGCGCCGATGATCAGGTAATCGGCATGTGCGGGAAATGCCATCCGCGTATCCTCCCTTCGGGCCGCCGCCGATCGTGGCGTCGCGCCCGTATTTGTCCTTGTCCGGAGGATAAATCGGGCGTTCGCCAAAAATCAACCTGTTTTGGACCAAACATGCGAATAGGGCTGGTTGTTCCGAATTATTGGTATATAATTGGACAAAATCGGAGGGCCCTTCATGACACACTCACCCCAGCGCAAGCTTGGCGCGGCGGATATCGCGGCGCTGCTGCGGCGCGATATCTCCAAGGGGACTCTGAAGCTGCATGACCGGCTGCCCCCGGAGCGGGTGCTGGCGGAGATGCATGACGTGGCCCGCGGCACGGTGCGCGAGGCGCTGCGGCGGCTGGCCGATGAAAACCTGGTGGAAATCCGCCGCTCCAGCGGCGCCTATGTCATTCAGCAGCCGCCGGAGGGGATCCCGTCGCCCATCGAGCACGCCAATCCGCTGGAGCTGATGGACGCCCGATTCGCGCTGGAGCCGCATATCTGCCGGCTGGCGGTGCTGTATGGGCTGCGCCAGGATTTCGACCTGCTCGACGGGCTGTGCCTGCGCATGGAGAACAGCCTCGACGATCCCGTCGCCTTCGCCGAGGCCGATACGGAGTTTCACCGTCATCTGGCGCAGAGCACCCGCAACGGGCTGCTGATCTGGATCCTCGACCAGATCACCTCGCTGCGCAGCCAGGATGAATGGACCCGGATGCGGCGGGTGACGCTCGACGGGCGAATCATCGGGCAATACAACGCCCAGCATCGCCAGATCCTCGACGCCGTGCGGGCGCGCGAACCCGAGCGCGCGGCCAATGCGATGAAGTCGCATCTGGAGACCGCGCGCCTGTCCCTGACCCGCGCCGCGGAGACCTGAGCCGGGATTGGATCGGGCCCCGGTGCCGAACCCGCAATCAGGCCCCGAGTCAGGTGTGCGCGGCGGCCTGCATCCAGTTCATGTAGAGCCGTTCGGCCATGGCGTTGAATCTGTCCATCCGCGCGGCGCATTCGGCGTCGAGCCGCGCCGCCGCGCCTTGCCCCAGCGCCGCGTCGAGCGCATCGGCGTATTCCTGGATCCGGGTCCAGTTGGCGACGGTGTCGGATTCGATCTCCACATGGAATTGCAGCGAATAGGCGCGGGTGCCCCAGCGCATCGCCTGCACCGCGCAGGCGGGCGAGGTGGCCAGGCATTGCGCCCCGACGGGCATGCGCGACACCTCCGCCCCATGCCATTGCAGGCACGCGAAGCGGTCCGGCATGTCGTCGAAAAACACCCCCGTCGCACCCTGTTCCGTAAGCTGGACCTCGCAGAGTCCGATTTCCGGAACCGCCGATTTTCCGACCGCGCCGCCAAGCGCCTCGGCCAGCAGCTGATGCCCCAGGCACAGGCCCAGAAACGGCAGGCCCATTTCCTCCACTGACTTGCGAATGAGTGTTTTTTCGTCTTTCAGCCAGGGATGGACATCCTCCTGCCAAACATCCATCGGCCCGCCCATCACCCACAACGCGTCATAGCCGTCGATGCCGGGCAGGGGATCGCCCGCGTCCAGTTCCACCGCATCCCAGCTGTGGCCGTCCTCGCGCAGGAATTTGCGGAAAACGCCGGGATGTTCGGCCGCGGCATGTTGCAGGACCAGTATGTGCATCGGCGCTCTCCCTGATCTGCGCGCAGCCTAAGCGCGCGATCGCCGATCGCGCAAGCGGTCACCTGAGCGCAGAGGGCGGCTGGCCGAAATTCGCCCCGTAGACCCGCGAGAAATGCGAGGAGCTGGCAAAGCCCGTGGCCAGCGCGATCTCGGTGAGCGACAGGGGCGAATTGCGCAACAGGCTCTGCGCCTTGTCGAGCCGCAATGCGCGATAATGCGCCATGGTCGAACGCCCGAGCCGGTCGCGAAACAGCCGGTTGAGCTGGCGCGGCGACACCCCCGCCGCGGTCGCCAGCTGGTCCAGCGTCAACGGGTCGGCGACATGGCTTTCCATGGCCTCGACCGCGTCGAGAATCGCCGGGTTGGTGGAGCCGACCCGCGCCACCAATCCGCTGCGCTGCGGGCCGATCGAGGGGCGGATTTCTGTGTGCAGGAACCAGTCGCTGACCCGCCGCGCGAACATGGCGCCGTGGTGGCTGGCGATCAACGCGTGCATCAGGTCCATGGCCGCGGCGCCGCCGGCGCAGGTGACGCGGTCGCGGTCGATGACGAACAGGGTGCGCTCGATCAGCAGGTGCGGCGACACTTCGGCCAGCGCTTCGGCGTGTTCCCAATGCACGGTCATGCGCCGCCCCGCCATCAGCCCGGCGCGCGCCAGAATCACCGGCCCGCCCGACACGCCGCCCATGCGCGTCCCGGCCCGCGCCTGGCGCCCCAGCCATTTCAGCGTCGGCGCGTGATCGAAGCGCGCCGGATCGCCGCCGGCGACCACGAACAGGCAGTCGAGCGCCATATCCTCGCCCACCCGGGCCTGCGCGGCGACAAAGGCGGCGCCGGAGCTTTGCGCCGGGGCCTCGCCGATCGCGATGTTGACGATTTCGTAAAGCGGGCGGCGGCTCAGCAGATTGGCGGCGCGGAACGGTTCGACCGTGGCGGCGTAGGACATCAGCGCGAAGCCGTCGATGGTCAGGACGCCAATGCGCAGCGGAACAGGGTTTGCGCCAATTTCGACCATTTCCGGTATGTATCCGTCCAGTTCGTAAAAGTCTACGCCAATGAAAACCCGGAACATGGCGGCGGACAAACACGGGAAACGCCCAATGCGCTATTCTGCTTTCAGGATTCTCTGGGAAGGTCTCACCGGCAACAAGGGCTGGAAACCGGTCTGGCGCGAACCGGACCCCCGCCCGCACTACGACATCGTCATCGTCGGCGGCGGCGGGCACGGGCTGGCCACCGCCTATTATCTGGCGAAGGAATTCGGCGCCAAGAACATCGCCGTGCTGGAAAAGGGCTGGATCGGGTCGGGCAATGTGGGGCGCAACACCACCATCATCCGATCGAACTACATGCTGCCGGGCAACGAGCCGTTCTATGAATTCTCGCTGAAACTGTGGGAGGGGCTGGAGCAGGATTTCAACTACAACGCCATGGTCTCCCAGCGCTCGATCCTGAACCTGTTCCATTCCGACCCGCAGCGCGACGCGTTCGTGCGCCGCGCCAACGCCATGCTGCTGGCTGGGGCCGACGCGGAACTGGCGGATGCGGATCAGTTGCGCCGGGAATTGCCGTTTCTGGATTTCGACAACGCGCGATTCCCGATCAGGGGCGGGCTGTTCCAGCGCCGCGGCGGCACGGTGCGCCATGACGCGGTGGCCTGGGGCTATGCGCGCGGCGCCGACGCGCTGGGCGTCGACATCATCCAGAATTGCGAGGTCACCGGGTTTGACATCGAAAACGGGGTCTGCCGCGGCGTTCAGACCTCGCGCGGGGCGATCCGGGCGAACAGGGTCGGGGTCTGCGTCGCCGGGTCCTCGGGGCGGGTGATGGCGCTGGCCGGCATGCGCCTGCCGATCGAGAGCCACGTGCTGCAGGCCTTCGTCACCGAGGGGCTGAAGCCGGTGATCCCCGGGGTCATCACCTTCGGCGCCGGGCATTTCTACGTCAGCCAGTCCGACAAGGGCGGGCTGGTCTTCGGCGGCGACATCGACGGCTACAACACCTACGCGCAGCGCGGCAACCTGCCGGTGGTCGAGGACGTGGCCGAGGGCGGCATGGCGATCATGCCGATGATCGGGCGCGCCCGCCTGCTGCGCAGCTGGGGCGGGGTCATGGACATGTCCATGGACGGATCCCCCTTCATCGACCGCACCCATGTGGAGGGGCTCTATTTCAACGGCGGCTGGTGCTATGGCGGCTTCAAGGCGACCCCGGCCAGCGGCTTTTGCTACGCGCATCTGCTGGCCTGCAACACGCCGCATCCGACCGCGACCGAATTCCGGCTGGACCGGTTCAGACGCGGGCATCTGATCGACGAAAAGGGCCAGGGCGCCCAGCCCAACCTGCATTGAAGGAGGCGCAAGCATGATCATCAACCACCCGCTGCTCGGCCCGCGCGACGCCTCGGAATTCGTCTATCTCGGCGATGCGGCGCTGATCGGGAGGCCCGACTGGCAAGACCCGGACGCGGCTGAAAAATTCCATGATTACATGTATCTGCGCGACAACCCGGCGGGCGCGCATCGGGAGCTGTGGTATCATGAACAGGGCGACAGGTCCTGGCTGGTGGTGACGCGCGACACGCTCAGCCACGAAATCACCGACGTGCGCCTGGCGCGCGACGTGGCGCTGGAACGGGGGCGCGGCCGATGACCCAGAGCAACCGCATTTCGCCGGATCCTGGGGGCGGGCTGATCGACCGCGGCCGAACCCTGAATTTTTCCTTCAACGGCGCGTCCCTGCAGGGGCATCCGGGGGATACGCTGGCCTCGGCCCTGCTCGCCAACGGGCGCCGTCTTGTGGGGCGCGGTTTCAAGTATCACCGCCCGCGCGGCATCTTCACCGCCGGGTCCGAGGAGCCCAACGCGCTGGTGGAGCTGCGCCGCGGCGCCCATCGCGAACCCAACACCCGCGCCACCACCGCCGAATTGTTCGAGGGCCTGAGCGCCGCCAGCCAGAACCATCGCGGCTCGCTCGAACACGATGTCATGGAGCTCACCGACCTGCTGGCGCCGTTCCTGTCGGCGGGGTTCTACTACAAGACCTTCATGTGGCCGAAAGCCTTCTGGGAAAAGCTCTACGAACCGATGATCCGCCATTCGGCGGGGCTGGGGCGGCTGTCCATGCAGGCGGATCCGGATTGCTACGACAAGGGGTTCCTGCATTGCGACCTGCTGGTGATCGGGGCCGGGCCGGCGGGGCTGGCGGCGGCGCTCGCCGCGGGGCGGGCCGGGGCGCGGGTGATTCTGGCGGATGAGGATTTCGTTGTCGGCGGACGGCTCAACGCCGAAACGCTGGCGATCGACGACATGTCGGGCGCCGACTGGGCGGCCGCGGCGCGCGGCGAACTCGCGGCCATGGACAATGTGCGCCTGCTGACCCGGACCACGATCTACGGGGCCTATGATCACGGCATCTACGGGGCGCTGGAACGGCGCACTGATCATCTGGCGGATGCGGGCGGCCTGCCGCGCCAGATCCTCTGGCGCATCTATTCGCGGCGGGCGATTCTGGCGGCGGGGGCCACCGAGCGCCCGATCGCGTTCGGCAACAACGACCGCCCCGGCGTGATGCTGGCGGGGGCGGTGCGCACCTATGTCAACCGCTTCGGCGTGGCCCCGGGCCGAAACGTGGCGGTGTTCACCAACAACGATGACGGCTGGCGCACGGCGCTGGATCTGGCGGGCAAGGGCGTCGCCGTCAGCGCGGTGATCGACACCCGCGACATCGCCGCTCCGGCCTCGATCTCCGGCGTCGAGGCGGTGATGGGCGGGCGCGTGGTCGAGGCCGCGGGGCGCAAGGGGCTGACCGGGGTCAGGCTGGCCGACGGGCGCAGGATCGCGGCGGAATGCCTTGCGGTGTCCGGGGGCTGGAACCCCAATGTCCATCTCACCTGCCATCAGCGCGGCCGCCCGGACTGGCGCGAGGACATCGCCGCCTTCGTGCCCGGCAAGACCCTGCCGCCGGGCATGATCGTCGCGGGGGCCGCGAACGGAACGCTGACCCTTGGCGCGGCGCTTGGCGAAGCCGCCGCCGCCGCCGCCGGGGCGCTCGCCGATCTGGGATTCGCGCCCGCCGCCGCCGCGCCGCCGCGCGCCGAGGACGAGCCGGCCCATGTCGCCGCCTTCTGGCATGTGGGCGAGAGCCGCAAGCGCGCCTGGCTGGACCTGCAGAACGATGTCACCGTCAAGGACGTGAAGCTGGCGCATCGCGAAGGGTTCCGCGCCGTTGAGCATCTGAAGCGCTACACGACGCTGGGCATGGCCACCGATCAGGGCAAGACGGCCAATGTCACCGCGCTGGCGGTGATGGCCGAATGCACCGGGCGGACCATTCCCGAGACCGGCGCGACCATCTTTCGCCCGCCCTACACGCCGATCCCCATGGGGGCGCTGGCGGGGCGCGCGCGGGGCAAGGATTTCCGCCCCTATCGCCTCACGCCAAGCCACGCATGGGCCAGAGAGCAGGGCGCGGTGTTCGTCGAGACCGGCGCCTGGCTGCGCGCGCAATGGTTCCCGCGCGCCGGCGAAACCGGCTGGCGCGACAGCGTCGATCGCGAGGTGACGATGACCCGCGCCTCGGTGGGCGTGTGCGACGTGACCACCTTGGGCAAGATCGACATCCAGGGGCGCGACGCGGCGGAATTTCTCAACAAGGTCTACGCCAACGGCTTCGCCAAGCTGGCGGTCGGCAAGGTCCGCTACGGGCTGATGCTGCGCGAGGACGGCATCGCCTATGACGACGGCACCACGGCGCGGCTCGGCGAATATCACTATGTGATGACCACCACCACCGCCAACGCGGTGCTGGTGTTCCGGCGCATGGAGTTCGCGCGCCAATGCCTGTGGCCGGGACTGGACGTGCATCTGATCTCGGCCACCGACGGCTGGGCGCAATTCGCCGTCGCCGGGCCCAATGCGCGCCGGCTGCTGCGCAAGATCGTCGATGCGCGGCACGACATTTCCAACGAGGCGTTCCCATTCATGGCCTGCGGCGCCGTCTCGGTCTGCGGCGGCACGCCGGCGCGGCTGTTCCGGATCTCGTTTTCGGGGGAGCTGGCCTACGAGATCGCGGTGCCGGCGCGCTATGGCGACGGGCTGATCCGGGCGCTGATGCGGGCGGGGGCGGAGTACGACGCCGTGCCCTACGGCACCGAGGCGCTCGGGGTGATGCGCATTGAAAAGGGCCACGCGGCGGGCAACGAGCTGAACGGCCAGACCACGGCGCTCAATCTCGGCATGGGGCGGATGGTGTCCAGGAAGAAGGACTGCATCGGCAACACCCTGTCCGAACGCCCGGAGCTGAACCGCGACGACGCCATCCGGCTGGTGGGCCTGCGCCCGGTGGATCGCGCCAGACAGCTGCGCGCCGGGGCGCATTTCATCGCCCGGGGGCAGGCGGCGAACATGGAAAACGATCAGGGCTGGATGTCCTCCGTCGCCTGGTCGCCGACGCTTGGCCATTCCATCGGCCTCGGGTTCGTCAAGCGCGGCCATGAGCGCATGGGCGAGGTCCTGCGCGCCGTCGATCCGATCCGCGACGGCGAGGTCGAGGTGGAGATCGTCCCGGCCCATTTCGTCGATCCCGAGGGAGAACGGCTCCGTGTCTGAGTTCAAGCTGCAAGCCCGCGCGCCGCTCGGCGGTTTCGCGCAATCCTTCGACGGCGTCGAACTGCGCGAGGTCCCGGATCTGGCCATCGTGTCCATGGCGCTGCCGCTGGGGGGGGAGGACGCGGCGCTGCGCGCCATCGCCGAGGCGTTCGGCGTCGCCGCGCCCGATGTGGGGCGGGTCGCGCCGTCAGGCGACGGCGCGACCCGTCTGGCGCGGCTGGGGCGCGACCAGTTCTTTGCGATGTTCGCGCATCCCACGCCCGACGCGGGGGCGCTGATCGCCGAAAAGCTGGGCGGCGCGGTCTACGTCACCGACCAGACCGATGTCTGGGTCGCGCTGGACATCTCGGGACCCCGCGCCCGCGCCGCGCTGGAACGCATCTGTCCCATCGACCTGCATCCCCTGGCCTTTGGCCCCGACGCCATGGCCCGCACCGCGATGGAGCATCTGGGGACGCTGGTCATCCGCGCCGGCGAGGACGGGTTCCTGCTGCTGTCGGCCAGTTCCTCGGCCGAATCCTTCCTGCACGCGCTGACGACCTCCATCGGCAATATCGGGGCGGGCGGGGCGCAGTAGGCCCCGGCGCTGGACAGGCGCGGGTTTCCGGGGTCTCGTGGCGTCAAGCGGGAAAACGGAGGCCGCGCCCATGTCGCGAGATGATCGGAAATTCGGCTGGCTCCCCGGCGCCGCGACGGCGCTGTCGCTGATCGCCTGTTACGGCACGCTGGCGGTCATCGCGACGCTCGGGGCGCTGGGCGTCGCCATCGCCCTGGACGAGGCGCTGTGGGCCGGGGCGATCATGGGGTTCGCGGGGCTTGCGGTGGGGTTGCTCGCGGTTGGCGCGCGCCGGCGGCGCCGCTTTGCGCCGCTTGCGCTTGGCGGGCTCGGGGCGCTGGTTCTCGGCTACGCCATGTATGGGCAATACAGCCGGATCACCGAGATCGCCGGCTTCGCGTTGCTGTGCCTCGCGGCGCTGCTGGAGTGGCGGCAGGGCCGGGCGGCGCGGCCCGGGGCCTGAGCGCCGCGGCGCGATTTCACCCAAGCGTGAAGCCCGACGGGGGGCGCGATCGTTTACAGCCGTGCATTTACCGGATAGCCTGCTTGTAAGTTGAGCCGCCCGCCCGGAGCGCGCGCCTCGGCGGGAGGAGGCGATGAGCGCAGTCAGGCGACGCACGCAGGCGGAACGATCCTCGGCCACCCGGCAGGCGTTGCTGGAGGCGGCGCGCGAGACGCTCTCGCAGCGCGGCTATGCGGGCGTGACCACGGTGGAGACCGCGCGGCGCGCCGGGGTGTCGCGCGGCGCGCAGCTTCATCATTACGCCACCAAGCAGGACCTGCTGCTGGCCGCCATCGATTTCATCCATGGCGAGGTCGAGGCGGATGTGAAGCGCATCTCGCATCGCATCGACGCGGGCACGGACGAGGATATCCGCGAATTCATCTGCGAGCTGTGGCATCGGGTGTTCGCCCCGGCGAATTTCAATCCCAATCTCGAACTGCTCACCGCCGCGCGCACCAATCCCGAGCTGCGCGAGCGACTGCAAAGGCGCTGGAAACGGCTGGCGGCCGCCTATGAGGAGATATGGAACGATACGCTGGCGCGCTCCGGCCACGGCGCGGCGGAGGCCGGCGCGCTGCTGACGCTGACCCTGAATTTCCTGCGCGGCATGGCGTTGCAGCGCATCGCCATGGGCGACGACCCGGCGTTCTTCGACGCCCAGCTCGACCAGTGGACCGCGATCGTGCAGCAGGTGCTGAGGCGATCGCGCGACGCGGAGCGCGGCGCATGAGCGCCCCGGCGCTGGACTGCCGCGACCTGTCGAAATCCTTCGGCGGGTTTCGGGCGGTGAACGGCATGTCGCTGACGATCGAGACCGGCCGGATCACCGGCCTGATCGGCCCCAACGGCGCCGGCAAATCCACCATGTTCAACCTGATATCAGGGGTCATGCGGTCAAGCGCCGGCAGCGTGAAGCTGTTCGGCGAGGACATCACCCGCGAACCGGCGCACCGGATCGCGCGGCGCGGGCTGATCCGCACCTTTCAGCTGTCGCGCGAGATGGCGCGCATGACGATTCTCGAAAACCTGATGCTGGCGCCCCAGCAGCAGCTTGGCGAGACCATGCGCGGGCTTTGGCTGCATCCGCGCGCCGTGGCGCGGCAGGAATCCGCGATCTTCGCGAAGGCCGAACAGGTGCTGGCGCAGATCAGCCTCGCCCATGTGGCCGACGAATACGCCGGCAACGTGTCGGGCGGGCAGAAGAAGCTGCTCGAAATCGGCCGGGTGCTGATGATCGACCCGAAGGTGGTGCTGCTCGACGAACCGGCGGCGGGGGTGAATCCGACGCTGATGGGGCTGCTGGGCGAAACCATCGTGCGGTTGAAGGAGGAATTCGGCAAGACCGTGCTGGTGGTCGAGCATGACATGGACATGATCGCCCGACTTTGCGACCGCGTCGTGGTGATGGCCGAGGGCGCGTTTCTGTGCGACGGCACGTTCGCGGAGGTGGCCGGCGACAGGCAGGTGCTGGAAGCCTATCTCGGGGGGGCGGCCTGATGGATGGGGCGCAGCCTTTCATCGAGGTCGAGAACCTGACCTCGGGCTATGGCCGGGCGGAGATCGTCAAGGGCGTGACTCTGCGCGTCTATCCGGGCGAGATCACCACCGTCATCGGCCCCAACGGCGCCGGGAAATCGACGTTCCTGAAGACCATCGCCGGGGTCGTGAAGGTGTTCAAGGGCGCGATCCGCATCCACGGCGCGGACGTGACCGGCAAGCGTGCATCGGACATCGCCCATTGCGGCGTCGCCTACGTGCCTCAGGAATACAACGTGTTCCGCACGCTTACGGTGCAGGAAAACCTCGAGATGGGCGCCTGGACGGTCACCGGCGACCTGAAGCCGCGGATCGACGCGATCTACGCGATTTTCCCCGACCTGCGCGACAAGCGGGCCATGCAGGCGGGCAACCTGTCGGGCGGGCAGCGGCAGATGGTGGCTTTCGGCGCGGCGCTGATCGTCGATCCGAAGGTGCTGCTGCTTGACGAGCCCTCGGCCGGGCTGTCGCCGAAACTGGTGCAGGAGATGTTCGCCACCATCCGCCGGGTCAATGATGCCGGCGTCGGCATCCTGATGGTCGAACAGAACGCGGTGCAGGCGCTGGAGATGTCGGATCGCGGTTTCGTCATGGCCTCGGGGCGGGAACGCATGTCGGGGCCGGCTTCGGACCTGCTGGCCGACGCCGAGATGGGCGAACTTTATCTGGGGGTGCGCGGCTCATGATGCAGATCCTCGTCAACGGGGTGATTTCCGGGGCGATCATCGCGCTGCCCGCGATCGCCTTCACGCTGATGTTCTCGATCCTGAAATTCGCCAATTTCGCCATCGGGGCCTATGTGACCGTGGGCGCGTTTTCAATCCTGTTCTTCGAGCAGGCCGCCGGCCTGCCGATCTGGGCCGCCGTGGTTCCGGGCATGGCGGTGACGGCGGGGGTGGCGTGGCTCAGCGACTGGCTGGTGTTCAAGCCGCTGCGCAACCGGTCCTCCATCACCCTGCTGATCGTGTCGATCGCCGTGGCCTTCATCCTCGAAAACGTCATCCGCTTCATCGCCGGCAACGACATCCGCGGCTTCGACGTGCCGCTGAGCCGACCGGTGAAATTCGCCGGGCTGCGCGCAACCCCCGAACAGATGCAACTGGTGCTGATCTCGCTGGCGGCGATGCTGATCGTGTTCGCGATGCTGAAATACACCCGGCTGGGCAAGGCCATGCGCGCCACGGCGGATAATTTCACCCTCGCCGAGGTGCGCGGCATCGACACCTCGCGCATCATTCTGGCCACCTGGCTGATCGGCGGCGCGCTGGCCGGGTTGGCCGGGCTGCTGGCCGGGCTGGATCTGGTGATCGAGCCGCTGGTGGGCTGGAACCTGACGATCCCGATCCTCGCCGCCGCGATCCTCGGCGGCATCGGATCGCCGGCGGGGGCGCTGGCGGGGGCGATCGTCATCGGCGTGGCCGAGGAGCTGACCGCCGATTTCTACGATCCCGCCTACAAGGTCGGGGTCGGTTTCGTGGTGATCGCCGTGCTGCTGCTGGTGCGCCCGCAGGGGCTGTTCGGTCATCCCGAGATCAAGAAATAGGGGCGCGGGGGCATGACGGCATATCTGGTCTCCATCGCCACCTTCGCCGGGTTCTTCATGATCCTGGCGCTGGCGCTGAACCTGCAATGGGGCATGACCGGCATGGTGAATTTCGGCATTGCCGGCTTCTACGCGGTCGGGGCCTACGGATCGGGGCTGCTGAGCGTCGACGCGGGCTGGCCGTTTCCGGCGGCGTTTCTGGCGGCGGGGCTGCTGGCCATGGCGCTGGGGGTCGGGGTGGCGTTCCTGTCGATCCGGCTCAGCGACGACTATCTGGCCATCGTGACGCTGGGATTCGCCGAACTGGTGCGGCTGGTGATCCTCAACGAGGACTGGCTGACCCGCGGTCCGCGCGGATTGCCCATCGAGAACCGCCCGCTGGCCGACATGTTCGGGCGCGAGGCCTACGGGCTGTTCTATCTGGGGCTGGTCGCGGCGGTGATCCTGGCGGCGTTCCTGATCAACGAGCGCATCCGCAAGTCCCCCTACGGGCGGCTGGTCAAGGCCATTCGCGAGGATGACCTGGCGGCGAGCACCCTTGGCAAGGACGTGCTGCTGACCCGCGTGCAGGTGTTCGCGCTGGGGGCGTTCTTCATGGGCCTCGCCGGGTCGCTGAACGCCCATTACATCCAGAACATCTCGCCCGACGCCTACACCACCTCGATTTCCATCTTCATCTGGATGAGCGTCATCGCCGGCGGCGCGGGCAACAACAAGGGCCTGCTGATCGGCGCCGGGCTGGTGATGTTCCTGCTTGAGGGCACGCGGTTCCTGGGCGGGATCTTTTCATTCCTCGACGCCGAGAAAGCCTCGGCCATGCGCATCATCATCATCAGCGCGCTGCTGATCCTGGTGGTGCGGTTTCGCCCCGAGGGCATTCTGCCCGAGGCGAAATTCAAGGGCCCGAGACCCGCCGGCCCGACCTGACAACGATCCGAACCACAAAAGAATCCAACAGCTGGGAGGCTACGATCATGGCACTGAACATCAGCCGCAGAACATTGCTGAAAACCTCGGCCGCCGCGGGGTTCACCACGGCGCTGCTGCCCAACCTCGCGCTGGGCGCCGAACCGATCAACATCGGCTCGCTGACCCCCAACACCGGCGGCGGCGGGCCGTTCGGGCCCAAGATCACCGCCGCGCATCGCATGATCGTGGATCACGTGAATTCCATGGGCGGCATCGACGGGCGCGAGATCAATCTGGTGCAGGAAAACTCCGAGACCAACCCCGAGACCGCCATCCGCGCAGCGCGAAAGCTGGTGGATGTCAACAAGGTGTCGGCGATCATCGGCACCTGGAATTCCTCGGTGACGCTTGGCATCATGCCGCTGTGTCAGGAGGCCGACGTGATCCAGATGTGCACCTCGTCCTCGGCCGACATCCCGGGCAAGGATCACAAGAACCTCGTCTACAACTTCATGATCCTCAGCCCGGCATGGGGCGGGCCGTTCGGGGATTTCGCCATGCAGCAGGGGGCCAGGACCTTTGCGGTGATGGCGCTCAACACCGATTTCACCAAATCCACCGTGGACGCCTTCGAAGCCCGGGCGCTGGGCAACGGCATGGAGCGCGTGCAGGACGCGTTCTTCTACAATGGCGGGCAGTCGTCGTATCGCGCCGAGGTCTCCAAGCTGATCGCCAAGGACCCGGATCTGGTGTTCATCCCGGCCTTCGTCACCGATTTCACCGCCGTCTACAAGGAAATCTACCGGCAGGGCTACGAGGGCAAGGTGCTGGCGATCTCCATCGCCACCGGGTCGAAATTCATCGACGCCATCGGCGGCGCGGCGGATGGCGTGCTGCACGGGCTGCCGATCCCCAATCTGGGCTCCAGGGCCTACAAGCATTACCTGAAGATGTTCGGGCTCGAGGACAACGGCGGCGTGCAGCACCCGTTCGGCACCGCCGGCTACGATCAGATCAACACGCTGCTGCTGGCCATCGCCAAGGCGAAATCCTCGGACGGGCCGAAGGTGGCGAAGGCCATCCATCAGGTGGCCAACGGGCCGGGGGTGTCGGTCTACAGGCTCGAGGACGGGCTCGAGGCGCTGGCGGCGGGCGAGGAGATCAATTTCGACGGGGCCTCGTCGACGGTGGACTTCCAATCCCCCACCGGCGTGCTGTCATCGCGCGATTTCGGGTTCTGGAAGATCGAGAACGGCAAGAACACGCTCATGTCCACGGTCAGGAGCTGAATCCCCGCCGGGCGGCGCCAACGCATCGCCCGGCATGCACAGGCAAAGCAATCGAAAGGGCCCGCCACATGGCCAGAGTGCGCGACATCGAGATCGACGAGGTGCCGGAGGACGTCCGCGACACCTACCGGGCCTTCGCCACCGAATACGGCCCCTTCATCAATCAGGTGAAGGTGTTCGCCCACCGCCCCCCGGCGCTGCGCCACATCATGGGCCTGCTGCTGGAACTGAAATCCGAGGCGGTGCTGCCCAAGCGCTGCCTGGAAATCGCGCTGGTGACGGTGTCGAAACTCAACGAATGCACCTATTGCGTGGCGCATCACACCCCGCGCCTGATCGAGCAGGGCCTGCCGGTCGCGGCGGTGGAAAACATCCTCGCGGACGAAATCGAGGGTTTTGACGAGATCGACATGCTGGTGCGCGATTTCGCGGTGCAGATCACGCGCAAACCGCAATACATGCGCGACCGGATATTCGACGACCTGAAGAAGCACTTTTCGGAGGAGCAAGTCGTCGAACTGGCCCTGCGCGCCACGCTTTGCGGGTTCTTCAACCGCTTCAACGACGCCATGCAGATCGGCATGGAGGACGGCGTGGTCGCCGACATGCTGGCCCACGGCGCCTCGGAAGACAGCCTGCCGCAGCACGCGGCGAAATAGGGAGGACGCGCATCATGTATGGATGGCGAGGCCGCATCGGGCTGGTCGTGCCCACCGGCAATTCGGTGATGGAGCCGGAGTTTCAGCGCATGGCGCCCGCGGGCGTCACCACTCACGCCAACCGCATCGCCCTGAAAAACGTCACCGCGGGCGCGCTGGCCGAAATGGAAAGCGACACCGCGCGCGCCGCCATCGGCATCGCCAGCGTGCGCGTCGGGGTGATCGCCTTCGGCTGCACCTCGGGCAGCTTCGTCGGCGGGCCGGGTCATGACGAACGCCTGATCGGCATCATGGAGGACGCCACCGGCGTGCCCGCGACCACCACCACCAGTGCGGTGATGCGGGCGCTGGACTGTCTGAACGTGTCGCGCATCGCGCTGGCGGCGCCCTACACCGACGACGTGGTGCGCCTCGAAGTCGACTATCTGCAGGCGGCGGGCATCGAGGTCACCAACTGGAAAGGCGGCGCCATGGTCGAGGTCGCCGACATTCAGGAATGCAGCCCGCAGACATCGTATCGCCGCGCCGTCGAGGTCGATGACGACCGCGCCGAGGCGGTGTTCATCTCCTGCACCGGGTTTCGCGCCATCGATCACCTGGAAAAGCTGGAGACGGATCTGGGCAAGCCGGTGATCTGCTCCAATCAGGCGACCTTCGCGGATTGCATGCGCATTCTCGGCATTGGCGAGGCCGCGCCCGGCCATGGCAGCCTGTTCGGGCGGATGCTCGGCGCGCCGCCGGGCGACGCCGACGCCGCGCGCGCGCGGCTGGCCGCCGCCTGACCCCGGCGGGCGGGGCGCGTCAGATCGCGAAGCGCTCCACCGCCGCCGGATCGAAGGAAAACCCCAGCCCCGGGCGATCGGGGATGAGGATGCAGCCGTCCCGCATTTCCAGCCGCTCGCGGAACAGCGGCTCGAACCACGGCATGTGCTCGGCGAAGCGGCAGGTCGGGGCGCTGGCGCAAAGCTGCAGGCTGTGCTCGGTGAACAGATGCGGGCTGACCTCGACATCGCGCGCCGCCGCCATCTGCGCCACCTGCGCCCAGCCGGACACCCCGCCGACGCGTTCCAGATCCGGCATCAGGATCGCGGCCGCGCCGCGTTCAAGCATGTCCTGAAACCCGCGCGGGCCGTATTCGCTTTCGCCGCTGGCGACCGGGATCGGGATCTCGCGCGCCACCCGCGCGCATCCGGCCAGGTCGTGGGCCTGCACGGGTTCCTCGAACCAGGTGAGGTCATGGGGCGCGAGCCGCCGCCCCAGCGCGATCGCCCGATCGACCGACAGCCCCTGATTGACATCGACCATCAGCGCCACGTCCGGGCCGATCGCGTCGCGCACGGCGGCGACCCTTGCCGCGTCCTCGCCGGGATCGGGCCGCCCGACGCGCATCTTCATGGCGGTGAAGCCCCGCGCGACGAAAGCCCTGGCCTCGGCGCGCAACTCGTCCTCGCTCTGCGTCGCCCACAGCCCGCCCGAGGCGTAGGCCCGCACCCGGTCGCGCCGCCGCCCCAGCAGCCGCGACACCGGCGCCCCCAGCGATTTGCCCAGAATGTCCCAGCAGGCCCAGTCGATGGCCGACAGCCCGAACAGCGACACCCCCTTGTGGCCGAAGAAATTTATCTCCGCCCACATCTCGTCATGGCCGCGCCCGGTGTCGCGCGGATCCTTGCCCATGCGCCCGGGGGCGAGCGCGCGCACCATCGCCTCCAGCACCGGCAGGCGATGGGCGCCCGCGACCCAGAGATAGCTTTCGCCGGTGATCCCCGCATCGGTGTCGATCCAGACCAGCAGCCCGGCGACGCCTTCGATGCGGTGAATCGCCGTGCCGATGGGCTTTTCGAACGGGATGTTGATCCGGCGCGTCCTGATTCCGGTGATCTTCATCGCCCGCCCCCTGCTGCGCGCCGCGCTGACCGGGCGGCCGGGCGACGCTAGCGCAGCGCCGGGCGCCGGTCCATCGCCGCCGGCTTTACCGGATTGCGAAACCATCTAGACTTGCCGCGTGACAAGCGAGGGAGAGCGCCGTGACCGGGACCAGCAGCAAGGCAGAGATCGCCATCGAAACCATCGAGGCCGCGGAAAGGATCATGGGCGTCGCCTACACGCCGGAAGAACGCGCGCTGATGCTCGACAATCTCGACAGCCAGGTCGAGGCGGCGCGGGCGCGGCGGGCGGTGGCGCTGGACAACGCCGCGCCCATGGCGCTGCGCTTCGATCCGCGTCTGCCGGGCGCGCGGCCGCTGCCGCAGCAAGCGCCGGTCCGGGCGTCGAACGCCGATCCGGGCCCGCTGCCCGACAGCGACGCGGACATCGCTTTCGCCCCCGTCGCCCGGCTGTCGCAATGGATCGCCAGCGGCGCGCTGTCGAGCCGCCGGCTGACCGAAATCTATCTGGCGCGCATCGCGCAATACGGCGACCGGCTGGAATGCGTCGTCACCGTGACCGCGGATCTGGCGCGCGCGCAGGCCGACGCCGCCGATGCGATGCTGAAGGCGGGCATGCGGCGCGGCCCGCTGCACGGCATTCCCTACGGGCTGAAGGATCTGTTCGACACCAGGGGCGTCCCCACCACCTGGGGCGCGGCGCCGTATCGCGACCGCGTGCCCGACAGCGACGCGCGGGTGGTCGACATGCTGCGCGCCGCCGGCGCGGTTCTGATCGCCAAGACCACGGCCGGTGCGCTGGCCTATGGCGACATCTGGTTCGGCGGCAAGACCCGCAATCCGTTCAATCTCAACGAAGGGTCGAGCGGGTCGAGCGCGGGGTCGGCCTCGGCCGCCGCCGCCGGGCTGTGCGGCTTTGCCATCGGCACCGAAACCCTCGGCTCCATCACCTCGCCCTCGCAGCGCTGCGGGACCACCGGGCTGCGCCCGACCTTCGGGCGAGTGTCGCGCGCCGGGGCCATGGCGCTGTGCTGGTCGCTGGACAAGGTCGGGCCGATCTGCCGCTCGGTCGAGGATTGCGCGCTGGTGCTGGCGGCGATCAACGGCGGCGACCGGGCGGATCGCGGCTCCATCGACGCGGCGTTCAATTTCGACGCGCGCGCCGGGATCGAGGGCATGCGCCTTGGTTACCTGCCCGCCGCCTTCGCGGACGAGGGCGCGACCGATGTGGACCGCGCGGCGCTGGCGGCGGCGCGCCGCCTTGGCGTCGAACTGGTGGAGGTCGCGCTGCCCGATCTGCCCTACGGGTCGCTGATGCAGGCGCTGTTCGCCGAGGCGGCGGCGGCTTTCGAGGATCTGACGCTCAGCGACCGCGATGACGAATTGGTCTGGCAGGACAAGGGCGCCTGGCCCAAC
This sequence comes from Oceanicella sp., assembly GCF_056449545.1. Taxonomy (NCBI): domain Bacteria; kingdom Pseudomonadati; phylum Pseudomonadota; class Alphaproteobacteria; order Rhodobacterales; family Paracoccaceae; genus Oceanicella; species Oceanicella sp. The sequence goes on from NZ_JBWOMN010000097.1 coordinate 38,909, forward strand.
ACCTTCCGCAAGGCGCGGTTCCTGTCGGCGGTGGATCACATTCAGCTCGACCGGCTGCGCTACAAGGTCATGGAGGCGTTCGACGGCGTTTTTCGCGAGGTCGACGCGATGATCGGGCCGTTCATGACCGGGCCGATGCTGGTGGCGACCAATTTCACCGGCCATCCCTGCCTGCATCTGCGCGCCGGGTTTCTGGAAATCGGGACCCGTTCGGACCCGTCGCTGGAAGGCGGCAAGCTCAATATCGGCGCGGCGGCGGATGCGGATCGGCTGTTCGGCGTGCCGCAGGGGATCTCGCTATGGGCCGGGCTGTTCGACGAGGGCAGGCTGTGCAATCTCGGCATGGCGCTGGAGGCGGAGCTTGGCGTGGCGGACCGGCGGCCGGAGTTCTTGAAATAGGCGGGGGTTGCGCGTTGAATAGTTGTGCCTGGAAATTGAAATTTCTGGAATTTGCAGGAGTTTTTGGCGGAGAATGTCTCGGACATATGGTAAGGTTACGAGTGGATTTCGTAAATAGATTTGTGCTGGAGGAAGAAAGTGGAACTTCCCGACTATCTTGATGCCGAGAATCGGGTGCGCCTGTTTCCGGTTTTGTCGGATACGTCCAAGGAAGGCCGCACCACCTCTATCATGCTTGCTTGCCTGGCTAATGTCAGGGAGTTGTCTTTTGACTTGTTCGGCGCCATCGGGCAGCGCGTGGGCAAGACCACGAAAGTCGATGCGTTCACCGAGGTCCGATTTCCCGGCGAAGACGGCGCCGGTGATCTGCGTCCTGACGGCGTGATCACGCTCACCACTGGAAAACGGCGCTGGACCGCGCTGGTCGAAGCCAAGGTCGGCGCTGCGGAACTGCAGCGGGATCAGGTTGAAAGCTATCTTGGCCTGGCGCGCAGGCACGACATTGACGCGGTCATCACCATTTCCAACCAGTTTACGACGACGCCGGCGCATCATCCGCTGGACCTTCCCCAAAAGTTGACGAAAAGGGTTGGCCTGTTTCACTGGTCATGGATGTATATCCGCACTGCTGCTGATCTGTTGTGCATGAATGACGCTGTTGACGATCGGGACCAACGCTACGTTGTCGACGAGATGGTGCGGTTTCTTTCCCATGACAGCGCTGGCGTCAAAGGGTTTGCCAGCATGCCTTCGGAATGGGCGGACTTGGTGAAATCGGCGGCGGTCGACGCGGCGCTGGCGCCGCGAAGCGACATGGTTCTGGCGGTTGTGGACGCCTGGCATCAGGAACTGCGCGATCTGAGTCTGATCATGAGTCGCGTCGTGGAGGTCTCGCAAACCGTCGAGGTCAAGCTGCCGCGGGCGCATGCGTCGGATCAGGCGGCGCGGATCAAATCGGATTCCGAGGCGCTTGCGAAACGCCATGTGCTCGAGGCTGCGCTTGCAGTGCCCGGCGCCGCCGCGCCGATCGGGATCTGCGCCAACATCAAATCGCGCACCATCGCCTGCTCGCTGCGTTTGCGAGCGCCGGACGACCGGAAAAGCACGCGGGCCCGGGTGAATTGGCTGCTTCGCCAATTGCCGCGCGACCAGCTGGGCGACGATCTTCTGCTGCGTCTTTTTTGGCCGGGACGGGCTGAATCGACCCAGTATCCGATCGTCGCGTTAATCGAAAATCCCGATCTGGCGCCGAAGGATCGCGAAAGCATGCAGGTCACAAGTTTCGAAATTCTGCAGGTCCGGCAATTGGCAGGCCGTTTTGGGCAGCGGCGAAACTTCATTGCCGATCTGGAGGCGGCGGTGGCGGAATTCTACGGGGCCGTCGTCGCGCGCGTGAAGCGATACCAGCCCGCCGCGCCGCGAATGCGCGACGCGACGCCGGAACCAAGCGAAGAATCGGCTGCGGGCGTTGAAGGCGCCGGGTAATCCTCCGCCGGCCCTCCCGTTGACCTTGCCCCCTCGCCCCGCGTAGGTTCCGCGCGCGTCCGCTCCGGGCGCGCAACGGAATTTTCGCATCATGGCGCATCAGGGGAACGCGGGCGCGCCGCGCTCGTTTCAGGAGATCATTCTGCGGCTCCAGACCTATTGGGCGGGCAAGGGCTGCGCCATGCTGCAACCCTATGACATGGAGGTCGGCGCCGGCACCTTCCACCCGGCGACCACGCTGCGCGCGCTGGGTTCGAAAGCCTGGGCGGCGGCCTATGTGCAGCCCTCGCGCCGCCCCACCGACGGGCGCTACGGCGACAACCCCAACAGGATGCAGCACTATTATCAGTATCAGGTGATCATCAAGCCTTCGCCCCCCGATCTGCAGGCGTTGTATCTGGGTTCGCTCGAAGCCATCGGCATCGACATGGCGCTGCACGACATCCGCTTTGTCGAGGATGATTGGGAAAGCCCGACGCTGGGCGCCTGGGGGCTGGGCTGGGAGGTCTGGTGCGACGGCATGGAGGTGAGCCAGTTCACCTATTTCCAGCAGGTGGGCGGGCATGACTGCGCCCCGGTTTCGGGGGAACTGACCTACGGGCTGGAGCGGCTGGCGATGTATGTGCTCGGCGTCGATCACGTCATGGACATGCCGTTCAACGATCCTGACGCGCCGATCCCGCTGACCTATGGCGACGTGTTTCGCCAGACCGAGCGCGAGTATTCGCGCTGGAATTTCGACGTCGCGGACACCGGCGCGCTGCTGCGCCATTTCGACGACGCCGAGGCCGAATGCGCCGCCATCCTTGATCAGCCGAGCCTGGACCCCAAGACCGGGCGCGATATCTGCATGGCGCATCCCGCCTATGACCAGTGCATCAAGGCCAGCCATCTGTTCAATCTGCTGGACGCGCGGGGCGTGATCTCGGTGACCGAACGGCAGGCCTATATCGGCCGGGTGCGCGCATTGGCCAAGCTTTGCGCCGACGCGTTCCTGACCACCGAGGCCGCGGGTCAGGCGGCCGCGGGCGATGCGGCGGCGGGGGCCTGAGCGGTGAACGGCAAGCATCTGATGATCGCGCTGCTGGTCTTCACGGCGATCTTCGGCGCGGCGCTGTGGTGGTTTCAGACCCGCGCATTCTATGAACGCGTCGCGGGGGTGGAGACGATCCGCGTGCTGGGCGTGGATTACGCCGTCTCGGATTACGAGGGCGTCGACGCGGACACCAGCCCGCTGAAGCTGCGCGGCTGCTTCCGGCTGACCGAGGCGGACGCGGCGACGCTGGCGGCCTTGCCCGGCGCGGCGAAACCGACCCCCCTGACCGCGCCCGACTGGTTCGGATGCTTCAGGGCGGAGACCCTCGCCCATGACCTCGAAGCCGGACGGGCGCATGCGGTCGCGGCGGCGATCAACGAACCCGACGGGTTCGACCGTATCGTGCAGATCTACCCGGATGGGCGCGCGTATCTCTGGCGCCAGCTCAACGAGAATTTTGCGGAGTGATCTGAATGACTGCGACTGCAGACCTGATTGCCCGTGAAATCCTCATCCCGGATTTCGTGGCGCTGACGCTGGGGCTGGCGGTCTGTCTGTCTGGCGCCGAACTCACCCGGCGCGTCGCCTTCCCGCGCGACTGCAACATCCCCGAACCGGCCTCGGGCGGCATCGTCGCGGCGCTGGCGGTGACCGCGATGCATTCGCTGTTCAACGTCAACATCTCCTTTGAAATGGAGACCCGCGACGGCCTGCTGGTGCTGTTTTTCGCCGGCATTGGCCTGAACGCGCGCTTTTCCGACCTGGTGCGCGGCGGCAAGCCGCTGGCGATCCTGCTGGGGGTGACCGTCGCCTGTCTGATGCTTCAGAACATCGTCGGCGCCGCCGGGGCCGTGACGTTCGGGCTGCTGTCGCAAGCGGGGGTGCTGCTGGGCTCGGCCTGGCTGATGGGCGGCCATGGCGCCGCCATCGCCTGGGCGCCGGACATCGGCGCGACCTACGGGGTCGAGGGCGCCATGGGGATGGGCGTGGCGGCTGCGACGCTGGGGCTGGTCGCGGCGTCGCTGATCGGGGGCCCGATCGCGCGGTTTCTGATCGAGCGGAACAACCTCACCCCGGATCGTCCCGCCGAGGATCTGACCGTCGGTCTCGCCTTCGACGAGGAAAAAAACCGAGCCGATCACCCATCAGGGCATCGACCAGTTGGGCCTCAAGCTGCCGCTGGTGTCGGCGTTCTTCGTGGATCTGGCGAACGCCTTCACGATCCGGTTGTTTCTCTCCTTCTAGCTTTCCTTTTCAGGCTCCACCCTGAAAACCGGCTCAGGATCTGACCATGCCCGACCTGCTGATCGAATTGTTTTCCGAGGAAATCCCGGCCCGCATGCAGGCGCGCGCGGCGGCGGATCTGAAGCGGCGCATGACCGACGGGCTGGCGACGCGGGGTCTGACCTGTTCGGCCGCCGCCGCCTTCGCCACGCCGCGCAGGCTGGCGCTGTCGCTGACCGACCTGCCGGCGCAGACCAGGGCGGTGCGCGAGGAACGCAAGGGCCCCCGCGCCGACGCCCCCGAAAAGGCCGTGGCCGGCTTCCTGCGCGCCACCGGGCTGAGCCGCGATCAGCTCGAGACGCGCGAAACCGGGAAGGGCCCGGTGCTGTTCGCGGCGATCGAAAAACCCGGCCGCCCGGCTGCGGAGGTGATCGCCGAAACGCTCGGCGAGGTCATCCGCAATTTCCCCTGGCCGAAATCCATGCGCTGGGGCGCCGGGTCGTTGCGCTGGGTGCGCCCGCTGCATTCGATCCTGTGCATTCTCAGCGACGAGGCCGGGACCGAAATCGTGCCCTTCGAAATCGCCGGGCTGACGGCGGGCGACACGACCGAGGGCCACCGGTTCATGAGCGCGGGCCGGTTTTCGGTCACCGGCTTTGATGATTACCGCGCCAGGCTGCTGGCGGCGCATGTGGTGCTTGACAGCGACGAACGCGCGGCGCGGATCGAGGCCGACGCGGGCAACCTCGCCTTCGCGCAGGGGCTGGAATTGGTCGAGGACAAGGGCCTGCTGGCCGAGGTCGCGGGGCTGGTCGAATGGCCGGTGACGCTGATGGGCGCCATCGACGACGCATTTCTGGACCTGCCGCCCGAGGTGCTGCGGTGCTCGATGAAAGAGCATCAGAAATTTTTCTCGGTGCGCAATCCCGCGAGCGGGCGCATCGAGAAGTTTGTCACGGTGGCCAATCGGGAGACCTCGGACCACGGCGCCACCATCCTCGCGGGCAACCAGAAGGTGTTGTTTGCGCGGCTGTCGGACGCGAAGTTCTTCTGGGAGAACGATTTGCGGGTGTCGCCTGACGACATGGCGCAAAAGCTTGAAAACGTGACGTTTCACAACAAGCTGGGCACGCAGGCGGCGCGGGTGGCGCGCATCGCCGCGCTGGCGCGCGAGATCGCGCCGATGGTGGGCGCCGACCCGGACTTGGCCGAGCGGGCGGCGCGGATCTGCAAGGCTGATCTGTGTTCCGAAATGGTCTATGAATTCCCGGAACTGCAGGGCGTCATGGGCGGGTATTACGCGCTGAAAGCCGGCGAACCGCCGGAGGTGGCCGCCGCCTGCAAGGCCCATTACGCGCCGTTGGGGCCATCGGACGACGTGCCGACCGAGCCGGTGAGCGTGGCGGTGGCGCTGGCCGACAAGATCGACCTTTTGTCGGGATTCTGGGCGATCGAAGAAAAACCCACGGGATCGAAGGATCCGTTTGCCTTGCGGCGGGCGGCGCTGGGGGTTATCCGGATTCTGCTTGATAACCGATTGCGACTAAAGCTTGCCCCTTTGATGTTCGTTCATTCAGGACATGTTTTCGGGCATTTGAGCGGAGATGCCGTTGCGACGCCCTATTCGAAGGCTGCGCAAGCCGCACATCAAGAGGGCGGCGCTGAACTGGCAAGCGCAGGAATGAATCGCATTGATGATCAGATTGGATCGGAGTCGAAAGACAGAGAAAATGCTGCGATGGATGCGATGGGACATCTCCTTTCCTTCTTCGCCGAGCGCCTGAAGGTCCACCTGAAATCCGAAAGGATCCGCCACGACGTCATCGACGCCTGTTTCAATCTCGGCGATCAGGACGACCTCGTGCTGCTGGTCAACCGCGTGCATGCATTGCAGAAATTCATCGACACCGAGGACGGCGCCAACCTGCTGGCCGGCTACAGGCGCGCCGCCAACATCCTGACGGCGGAGGAAAAGAAGGACGGCGTCGAATATTCGCTCGATCCGCATCCCTCGCTTGCCGAACAACCCGAGGAAAAGGCGCTGTTCGCGGCGCTCGACGCGGCGGAGGCGGCCATCGACCCGGCGCTCAAATCGGAAGATTTCACCGCCGCCATGGCCGCGATGGCCGGATTGCGCGCCCCCATCGACGGGTTTTTCGACCGGGTGAAGGTGAATGCCGACAACGCCGCGATCCGGCGCAACCGGCTTTGCCTGCTCAACCGGATCCGCGCGGTGATGCTGAAAGTGGCGGATTTTTCGGCGATCGAGGGTTGAGCCGCCCCGGAACCGCGCGAAAACCCGAACAAAAATTCCCGCCGCGACCAAGCTGCGCTTTCCCGGCGCGGCGGCGCCCGCTATGCTTGCCGCAATGCACAATGATCGCACGTTGAAACCGATTTCAGTCGTGAATGCGACATGAAGCACGATGCGCGAAATGCGGAGGACGGGATGGAGGGGGACGCGGCGGTGCTCTCCAGGACCATGATCCGGGATCTGGCGGCGTCGGGTCCGGCGGATGCGGCGCTTTATGGCGTGAAGGCCGCGATGCTGGCGCGGCTCGCGGCGCTCGGCGTGCCGGGGATGCGCGGCGTGGTCATCGCCGCCCCCGCCGTGGCCCGGTTCGCCGAAGAAGGCGCGGGGGCGGTGCTCGGCCCGGCTCTCGACGCCGCGCTGGGCGCGGTTCTGGGCCCGGTTCCGGGCTCGGTTCCGGGCTCGGGCGCGCGCCGTGCGCCGACGCTGCTGGCATTGCGCAGTTCGCCCGGCGAACGCGGCTGGGGCGGGCCGCATGCGATCCTCAACATCGGCATCGGCGCGGACGCCCTGCCGGGGCTGGTGGACCGGCTCGGCGCGCGCGTCGCCCATGATCTGCACCGGCGGCTGATCCAGGGCTATGCGGTCGGCGCCATGGGCGCGGATGCGGACATGTTCGAGATGGCGTTGCACGACGCCCTGAAACACGCCGGCGCCGACAGCGAAAGGGATCTGGACGCGGCGGCGCTGAAAACCCTGTCGGAGACGTTTCTGCAAGTGGTCGAGGACGAGACCGGCGAAGCGTTTCCCCAGGACCCGCGCGCGCAGCTGCTGGGCGCCATGGCGGCGATGGCGAAAAGCTGGGCCTCGCCCTCGACGCGCATCCTGCGGGTGGCGCGCGGCGGGCCGGAGGATGGCGGGCTGGCGCTGATCGTGCAGGAAATGGCGCTGGGGCTGGGGCCGTCGGGGCGGGGCGGCGGCAGCGGCGCCGGGCGCGCGGCGTTCCGCAATCCGCGCAGCGGCGCGCCGGAACTGACCGGGCGGATGCTGTGGATGGCCCAGGGCGACGATGCGCGCATGGGCCTGCGCGCTCCGATTTTCGTGGGCAAGGCCGAACGCGAGGCGGCGGGCGTGCGCAGCCCGGCGCTGGAGGAATCCCAGCCCGGCGCCGCGGCGGCGCTGAAGAAATACGCGCAGGCGGTGGAACGCGACCGGGGCGAGGCCTGCGAACTGGAATTCACTCTCACCGACGGAGATCTGAAGATTCTCGCGGCGGAGCCCATGCGCCGGGCCCCCGCCGCTTCGGTGCGCATCGTGGTCGATCTGGCCAAGGCCGGGGCGATCAGCCGCGAGGAGGCGGTGCTGCGCATCGAGCCGCGTCTGCTCACCGAATTGCTGCACCCGAGCATCGACCCCGACGCGCCGCGCGACGTGCTGGCGCGCGGGCTGCCCGCGAGCCCCGGCGCGGCCTCGGGCCCGCTGTCCTTCAGCCCCGAGGCGGCGGAGGCGGCGGCGGCGCGCGGCGCGCCGGCGATCCTGGTGCGCGTCGAGACCAGCCCCGAGGACATTCGCGGCATGCATTCCGCCGCCGGGGTGCTGACCATGCGCGGCGGCATGACCTCGCACGCGGCGGTGGTGGCGCGGGGGCTGGGGACGCCGGCGGTGGTCGGGGCCTCGGGGCTGCGGCTTGACCTCGATCGGCGCACCCTGACCGCGCCCGACGGGCGGGTGTTCTTCGAGGGCGACGCCATCACGATCGACGGCGGCGCCGGGGAGGCGCTGGCCGGCGCGGTGTCCACCATCCAGCCGGCGTTTTCCGAGGCGCTGGGCGAACTGATGGGCTGGGCCGACGGCCTGCGCCGCATGAAGGTGCGCGCCAACGCCGACACGGCGGTCGATGCGCGGGTGGCGCTGGGGTTCCACGCAGACGGCATCGGGCTGTGCCGCACCGAGCACATGTTCTTCGAGGCCGGGCGCATCACGGTGATGCGGCAGATGATCCTCGCCGAGACCGAGGCCGACCGCCGCGCCGCGCTTGATCTGCTGCTGCCCATGCAGCGCGGCGATTTCGTGTCGATCTACGAGGTGATGCGCGGGCGACAGGTGACCATCCGCCTGCTCGACCCGCCGCTGCACGAATTCCTGCCCCACGGGGCGCAGGAACGCGCCGAACTGGCCCGCGCCATCGGGCTCAGCGCGGCGCAGGTGGCGCGGCGCATCGAGGATCTGCAGGAATTCAACCCCATGCTCGGCAAGCGCGGCTGCCGGCTGGGCATCACCATCCCCGAGATCTACGAAATGCAGGTGCGCGCGATTTTCGAAGCCCTGGCGGCAAGCTGGGACGGCGGGCAACTGGTGACGCCGGAAATCATGATCCCGCTGGTTTCGGCGCGGCGCGAGGCCAGCCTGATCCGCGAACGCGTGGATGCGGTGGCCGTTCAGGTGACGGCGGAGACCGGGCGCGATTTCGACTACCGCGTCGGGGTGATGGTCGAAACCCCGCGCGCGGCGCTGCGGGCCGGCGATCTGGCCAGCGACATGGATTTTCTGAGCTTCGGCACCAATGACCTGACGCAGATGACCTATGGGCTGAGCCGCGACGACGCCGGTCGTTTCATGCGCGACTACGTGAACAGCGGCGTTTTCCCCGAGGACCCGTTCCATTCGCTGGATCTGGAGGGGGTGGGCGAACTGATGCTGATGGCCGCCGAACGCGCCCGCGCCAGCCGGCCCGGCATGTCGCTGGGGTTGTGCGGCGAACATGGCGGCGACCCGGCCTCGGTGCGGTTTTGCGAATTGGCGGAATTCGACTACGTGTCCTGTTCGCCCTACCGGGTGCCGATCGCGCGGCTGGCGGCGGCGCAGGCGACTATCCTGGCGCGCCGGGCGATCGCCGCCGGCGCGGCGGGGGCGCCCGCGCCGGGCCGGGGCGGGCGTACATGACCGGGGACAGCGCGCGGCGGCGCGACGCGGCGGCGGATGCCGGCCTGGCGATCGGGTCCGCGCCGGACGGTGCGGCGGCGCTCGCGCAGCTGCGCGGCGGCGGCAAGCGGGCCATGGCGCAGGCGCTGGCGGCGATCGAGGCGCGCCCGGAATCGCCGGGCGTCACGGCCTTGCTGGACGCCGCCCATGGCGACCCGCTGGGCCATGTGATCGGGCTCACCGGTCCGCCGGGGGTGGGCAAGTCGACGCTGGCCAGCCAGTTGATCCGGCTTTGGCGCGCGCAGGGCCTGCGCGTCGGGGTGATCGCGGTGGACCCGTCCTCGCGCCGTTCGGGCGGGGCGCTGCTGGGCGATCGCACCCGCATGCGCGCCGATCCCGAGGATGACGGCGTGTTCGTGCGATCCATGGCGGCGCGGGCGCGGCTGGGCGGGCTGGCGGAACTGGCCTATCCGGCGATGACGCTGATGCGCGCGGTCCATGACCGGGTGCTGGTGGAGACCGTGGGCGTCGGGCAATCCGAGACCGAGATCGTCGATCTGGCCGACACGGTGCTGCTCTGCGTGCAGCCCGGCGCCGGGGACGCGCTGCAATTCCTGAAATCAGGGATCATGGAGATCCCGCATGTCGTGCTGGTGACCAAGGCGGATCTGGGCGGCGCGGCGCGCCGGGCGCTGGCGGATCTGAAAGGCGCCCTGACGCTGGCCGCGCCGCGATCCGCCGCGGCGGGAGAGGGCGACTGGACCCCTCGGGCGCTGGCGGTGTCGGCGAACAGCGGCGAGGGGCTGGACGCGGCGCTGGCGGCGGTGGAATCGCGGATCGCCGGCTTCGGGCGGCCCGGGGGCGCGGCGCGGCTCGCGGCCCTGCGCGCCGGCCATGCGCGCGCCTGGGCCGAAAGCGCCCTGCGCGGGCGATTCGGCGTCTGCGGCCTGGAGTCAGCGCGAATGCACGGCGCGCTCGACAACCTGCAGGATAGCACTTTCGCGCAAATAGCTGTGATTTCGGGGCGTTTCGCCATCGCACTTGACTCGATCAAAGCGGTAAACGACCTTTAAACAGCTGAATGTGGTGCATTGCGTCAACAATCAGAGCGCGGGATCGCGCTGCGTCAACCTAGTCAATGGAATTCCGGGGCGCAGGCCATCAGGCATGGCCCCGACGCGTGCGGCGCAGACCGCCGCGACTTGGGTGGAACGGATCTGGGCGCGCCGTCGGCGCGAGGGTGCAACATGGGCAAGCTTAAAGCATTCGGCCGCATTGCGGCTGCGCTGATCGGCGTCGGGCTCTACGCGGGCGCCGCATCGGCGCAACCCGCGAATGCCGGGGCCGCGTCTTTCGTGAAATCGGCCCTGGCGGGGGAGCGGCTGGCGCTGTCGGGCGTGGTCTCGCGCCGGGGGTCGGTGGATGTGGACGCGGTTGACGGGCGGGTGACGCCGCGTTTCGCCGCGGCGACGGATCTGGGGAATCTGCTGGCCGAGGACGTGGCGATCACCGGGCTGCTGCTCGACGGGCAAAGCCGGGCGGCGACGGCGCTGGGGGCGATCGACGCCGGCGCCGCCGCCTGGCCGGATTTCGAGGACGCGAAGGTCAGCGGCGGCCCGCAATGGCGCTGCCTGTCCGAGGCGATCTATTTCGAAGCCCGCGGCGAGACGCTGAGCGGCCAGGTCGCGGTCGCCGAAGTGGTGCTCAACCGCGTTGACAGCAAGCGCTTTCCCAACAGCGTCTGCGCCGTGGTGCGCCAGGGCGCCGGGCGCAGGAACGGCTGCCAGTTTTCCTACAATTGCGACGGGCGCCCGGAACGCATGACCGAGAGCAAGTCGTTCAGGCGCGCCGGCAAGATCGCGCGGCGGATGCTTGACGGACGGCGGCGCAATCTGACCGGCAACGCCACCCATTACCACAACACCTCGGTGCGCCCGAAATGGTCGCGCAAGCTGGTGCGCACCGCCAAGATCGGCGATCATGTGTTCTATCGCCTGCCGGATCGTCTCGCCAACAAGTGAGCCGGGGCGGGCGGTCGCAGGGGGGTCAGCCGGGTTCGGCCAGCGCCGCGTCGCGGATTGCCCGCGCCTCGGCCAGCGTGATCCGGGTGCGGTGCTGGCAGGCCGGATTCGGATCGGGAAAATCCGACCTGAAATGACCGCCGCGGCTTTCCTCGCGGTTCAGGGCGGCGGCGGCGACCAGCGTCGCGGCGGTGGTCATGTTGAGAAAGCCGCGCATGGGGTTTTCGCGTTCCAGCCGGGCGATGCCCTGCAGCGCGGCCTTCAAACCCGGCGCGTCGCGCTCCACCCCCACATGCCGGCTCATCAGGGCGCGCAGCGCGGCCTCGGCCGCGCGCGGCATGAGCGGATTGTCGCCGATCGACGCATTCGCCGTCGCCGGGCGGGCGAACCGGGCGCCGGCGGTCCGGTCGCGCGGGAGGTCGGAGGCCGCGAGGTCCTCGGCGATCCTCGCCGCGAACACGATCGCCTCCAGCAGCGAATTCGAGGCCAGCCTGTTGGCGCCGTGCAGCCCCGTGCAGGCGGCCTCGCCGCAGGCCCACAGCCCCGGCAGGCTGGTGCGCCCGGCTTCGTCGGCAAGCACGCCGCCCATGTGGTAATGCTGCACCGGGCGCACCGGGATCGGCGCCACGACCGGGTCGATCCCGGCGTCGAGGCAATGCTTCGCCACGGTGGGAAATTCGTCGAGGATCCGGGCGCCGAGGCTGGCGCGGGTGTCAAGATAGGCCTTGCCGCCGGCGGCGATGCGGCGATGCAGGGCGCGGGCGACGATATCGCGGGGCGCAAGCTCCATGTCCTTGTGCACGCCCTGCATGATCCGCGCGCCGGTCTCGTCGATCAGCAGCGCGCCCTCGCCGCGCAGCGCCTCGGAGGCGAGCGGCGTCGGATCGCGATCCACCGCCAGCCCGGTGGGGTGGAACTGCACGAATTCCGGGTCGCCGATCAGCGCCCCGGCGCGGGCGGCCATGCCCAGCCCCTGACCGCGGACCTTCGAAGGGTTGGTGGTGATCGCGAACAGCCCGCCGAGGCCGCCGCTGGCCAGCACCGTGGCCGGGGCCAGGAACAGCAGCGGCGCGGCGTGGGGGTCGGCGGGGCGGCGCGCGAACGCCCCGGTGACGCGACCGTTTTCCATTGCCAGATCATCGACGGTGACGCCCTCGATCACACGGATCGACGGCGTGGCGCGGGTGGCGGCGATCAGCGCGTCCATCACCGCGCGCCCGGCCTGATCGCCTTTCACCCGCACCACGCGGTTGGCGGAATGGGCGGCCTCGCGCGATTGCAGCAGGGCGCCGGAGGCGTCGCGGTCGAACGGCGCGCCGAGGCGCAGCAGGTCCTCGATCCGCGCCGCGGCCTCGCCGGCCACGGACAGCGCCACGCCCCGGTCCACCAGCCCGGCGCCGGCGATCACGGTGTCCGCGGCATGGGATCGGGCGCTGTCGTCCGGGGCCAGCGCCGCGGCGATTCCGCCCTGCGCCCAAGCCGACGACGCGCCGTCGCCCAGCGGCAGCGGCGACAGCACCACGCAGGGGATCGGCGCCAGCTTCAACGCGGTGAACAGCCCGGCGAGCCCGGCCCCGATGATCAACGGCCCGTCGGCGTGAAAAACATTGTCGCCTGAATGCGGCGGCGCGGGGGCGGGGGAAAGACTTGGGGGCATCGCCTGACGTCTCCGGCTGGCGTGGGAGGGTCCGGCGCGATCCGGGGGACGGCGCGACGCCGCCCCCGGCGCCCGCTCAGGCGGTGAGGGCGATCATGCGTTCCACGGCGCGGCGCGCCGGGGCGATCAGATGGTCGGGCACCGTGACCTCCTCGGTCCCCGAATGCAGCGACCAGAGGATGTTTTCCAGCGTGATCCGCTTCATGTGCGGACAGATGTTGCAGGGGCGGATGAATTCGGTCTCCGGCAGCCCCGCCGCCACGTTGTCGGACATGGAGCATTCGGTGACCATCACCACCTGCGCGGGCTTGTTCTTGCGCACCCAGTTGATCATGCCGGAGGTCGAGCCGGTGAAATCGGCCTCGGCCACCACTTCGGGCGTGCATTCGGGATGGGCGATGATGGCGATCCCGGGGTGATCCTCGCGATAGCCGCGCAGTTCCTCGGCGGTGAAGCGCTCATGCACGATGCAGGCGCCGTCCCACCAGACCACGCGCTTGTCGGCGAGCCTGGCCACGTTCTGCGCCAGATAGCCGTCAGGGGTCATGATCACCGTGTCGCCGTCCTGGGCGTTCACCACCTCGAGCGCGTTGGCCGAGGTGCAGCAGATGTCGGACGCGGCCTTCACCTCGGCGGTGGTGTTGACGTAGCTCACCACCGGGGCGCCGGGATGCTGCGCGCGCAGGGTGGCGATGTCGTTCGCGGCGATCGAGGAGGCCAGCGAGCAGCCCGCGCGGCTGTCGGGGATCAGCACGGTCTTGGACGGATTGAGGATCTTCGAGGTCTCGGCCATGAAATGCACGCCGCATTGCACGATGGTCTGCTGCGCGACCTTGGTCGCCTCCATCGCCAGCTGCAGCGAATCGCCGGCGACGTCGGCGACGCCGTGGAAGATCTCCGGCGTCATGTAGTTGTGGGCGAGGATCACCGCGTCCTTTTCCGCCTTCAGTCGGTTGATCGCGCGCACATAGGGGGCGTGGATCATCCAGTCGGGCGCGGGAATGATGTCGCTGACCCGGGCGTAGATGTCGGCGGTGTCGCGCATCGCCGCGTCCGAGGGCGCAAGATCGTAGAGCGCCAGCATCTCCGCGCGGGCGGCCGCCAGGGCCGTGTCGGCGTTCATGAACATGTGGGTCTCTCCCCCTTGCCGCTATATGCTCATTTTGAGCATATATAGGGTCTTAAAAAAACACGCTTGGCGCGTGCGCAGACGTGATCGCCCTGAACATGGTTGCGGATTCGGTCCGTGTCAAGCGGCGCGAAGCGGCGCCGGCATCGTGACGCGGGGGCGGATCCGGGGGCGGTTGCGTCGGATGCGCGCTTGCAATCCACGCGCGCAGGGGGGACTAGGGGGGCGCGCCAGCCACCGCAGATCAAGCAGGACAGCCGCATGACCGACGATCCCGCCGCCGCCCGAACCGCGCCCAATCCCGACGCCGCGCCGCTGGATCGGATCAGCGTGCGCGACCTGCTGCGCGAGGTGGAGATCGGCGCCTTCCGCTCTGAACGCGGGGTCACGCAGCGGTTGCGGTTCAACGTGACGCTGGAGGTGCGCGAGGCGGGCCTGGACGGCTCGGATCAGGTGGATCGGGTGATATCCTATGACAATCTGGTGGAGGCGATCGACGACACGCTGGCGGGCGAACGGCTGAACCTGCTGGAAACCTGCGCCGAGAAGATCGCCGCGCGGGCGCTGGCCGATCCGCGGGCCGCGCGCGTGGTCGTGCGGGTGGAAAAACTGGATCGCGTGCCCGGCGCGCTGGGCGTCGAGATCACGCGCGCGCGCACGCGCACGGGCGCGGGCATGGCC
>NZ_JBWOMN010000098.1:0-19618 GCF_056449545.1 Oceanicella sp.
GCCGCCGCCTGCGCGCGACCCGGCCTGCCTGTGGCGATTTACCGCTCGCGGCGCGTCGGAACCCCGGCGCCGCCGTCGGGCGCCGGGGACAGGCGGCGGCCGATCTGCGTCTCGAGTTCATCGACCACCAGCCCCGCCCCCGCCGGGATCTTCGAGGCCGGCATCGACGAGAACCCCAACCTGAAGAAACGGTCCGGCGCATCGGCGGCGGCGAAGAACGGCCGCCCCGGCTCGATCAGCACGCCCCTGGCCTTCAGCGCCTGCGCCAGCGCCGTCGCGCGCAGTTCCGCCGGGCCCTCCACCCAGATCGAACCGCCGCCGAAATCATTGCCCGGCAGGGCGGCGATCCCGCGCGCGCCCAGCGTTTCCAGCAGCAGCGCCCGACGCCGCGCCATGCGGGCGCGCAGGTTGCGCGCATGGGCGTTGTAATGCCCCAGCGCCAGAAAATGCGCGGTGGCGCGCTGGGTCAGCCCCGGCGGGTGGCGCGCGATCAGCGAACGCAGCGCCCGCGCCTGGCGCACGAACGCCGCCGGGGCGCTCAGATAGCCCAGCCGCAGCCCGGGAAACAGCGATTTGGAAAAGCTGCCCAGATAGATCACCCGCCCGCGCCGATCCAGCGATTTCAGCGCCGGGGAATGGGGGCGCAGGTAGCTCATCTCGAAATCGTAATCATCCTCGAAGATCACCAAATCCCGCGCCTCGGCCAGTTCCAGCAGCGCCTTGCGCCGGGCCATGGACATGGTGGCGCCGGTGGGGGCCTGATGGCTGGGGGTGACGAACACCGCGTCGGCGCCCGCGGGGATGCGCTCGACGATCACCCCGTCGCGATCCACCGGCACGGGGGCCTGCGCCACGCCCAGACATTCGAGGATCCGGCGGATCTCGGGATAGCCCGGCTCCTCCACCGCCACCAGCGCCGGGCGGCGGGCGAACAGCATCTGGCAGATCAGCCACAGCGAATGCTGCACCCCGAGGGTCACCAGCACCTCGTCGGGGCGCGCCTCGATGGAGCGCCCGGGCATGGAGCGCCGCAGGATCTGCTCCACCAGCATGGGGTCGTCGGCCTCGCCGAAATCCCCGGAAATGGCCCCGAAGGACTGCTTGCCCAGCGCCTGACGCGCGCAGGCCCGCCATTCGTCAAGCGGAAAGCGGTCCAGATCCGCCTGCCCGAAGATGAAGGGATAGGCGTAGTCGCGCCAGTTGGCCGGTTTCGCCGGCCCGCCGATGCCGCGGATCTCGCCGCCAAGGCGCGCCGGCCAGTCGATCTCGTCCTCCGGCGCGGGGGGCGCGGGGGGCCGCTGCATGCGCGGCGCGTCGCGGGCCACGAAAAACCCGCTGCGCGCACTGGCCTCCAGATAGCCGTCGGCGGCGAGATCCTCGTAGGCGAGGCTGACGGTGATGCGCGCGATGTTGAGATGCGCCGCCAGCCGGCGCGTCGCGGGCAGCCGGTCGCCGGGCGCGAAGCGACCGCGCCAGATCGCCGCCGAGATCGCCTCGCGCAGCCGCATCTGCAGGCTTTTCGAGGCGTCGTCCGACAGAAACACGTGGGATTCGAAGATTCTGGCCATGATCCGGATTCGATGCGGCGGCGGCGCGCGCCGACCCGCATGATGCGCAGGACCGCGCGCGGCTTTCAAGCGGGGCGCGGCGGCCGATCGGGGCGCCTGCGCGCTGGCGTTACATCGCCGCGCATCTGGCCCTATAGTTCCGCCGCCGCCTCGCGCCATCTGTGGCGGAGACCGCCGGCCCGCGCCCGCCAGCGCGGCGACCGGGCGAACAGCGAGTCCGCCGCGATCCCGCCGCGCGCGACGAAGAAGGACCAAAGCCATGAAGATGACCACCGAAGAAGCCTTCGTGAAAGTGCTGCAGATGCATGGAATCGAACATGCATTCGGCATCATCGGATCGGCTTTCATGCCGATTTCCGACCTGTTCGGCGCCGCCGGGATCCGATTCTGGGACGTGGCCCATGAATGCAACGGCGGCATGATGTGCGACGGCTTCACCCGCGCCTCGGGCAAGATGGCCATGGCGATCGCCCAGAACGGCCCCGGCATCACCAATTTCGTCACCCCCGTCAAGACCGCCTACTGGAACCACACGCCCATGCTGCTGGTCACCCCCCAGGCCGCCAACAAGACCATCGGTCAGGGCGGCTTTCAGGAGGTCGAGCAGATGGCGCTGTTTCGCGACATGGTCTGCTATCAGGAGGAGGTGCGCGACGCCTCGCGCATGGCCGAGGTGCTCAACCGGGTGATCGGCAAGGCGCAGGCCGGCTCGGCCCCGGCGCAGATCAACGTGCCGCGCGATTTCTGGACCCAGGTCATCGACATCGAGCTGCCGCGCATCGTGGCGCTGGAACGCCCCGCGGGCGGGGCCGACGCGGTGGCCGAGGCCGCGCGCCTGCTGTCGGAGGCGCAATTCCCGGTGATCCTGTCGGGCGCCGGCGTGGTGATCGGGGCCGCCATCCCCGAATGCGCGGCGCTGGCCGAACGGCTGGATGCGCCGGTGTGCTCGGGCTATCAGCACAATGACAGCTTTCCCGGCAGCCACCCGCTGGCCTGCGGGCCGCTGGGCTACAACGGCTCCAAGGCGGCGATGGAACTGATCGCGCGCGCCGACGTGGTGCTGGCGCTGGGCACCCGGCTGAACCCGTTCTCCACCCTGCCCGGCTACGGCATCGATTACTGGCCGGCGACCGCGAAGATCATCCAGGTGGACATCAACGCCGACCGCATCGGGCTGACCAAACCCATCAGCGTCGGCATCTGCGGCGACGCCGGGAAGGTTGCGGCGGGCATTCTCGACCAGCTGTCCGCGACCGCCGGCGACGCCGGGCGCGAAGCCCGCAAGGCGCTGATCCACCAGACCAAATCTGCGTGGCTGCAGGCCCTGTCCTCGATGGACCACGAAGACGACGACCCCGGCACCCACTGGAACCGCGACGCCCGCGCCGCGCATCCCGAACGCCTGTCGCCGCGCAAGGCGTGGCGCGCGATTCAGGCGGCGCTGCCCAAGGAGGCCATCATCTCCAGCGACATCGGCAACAACTGCGCCATCGGCAACGCCTATCCGAGCTTCGAGGCCGGGCGCAAATACCTCTCCCCCGGGCTGTTCGGCCCCTGCGGCTACGGACTGCCGGCGATCGTCGGCGCCAAGATCGGCTGCCCCGACGCCCCGGTGGTGGGTTTCGCGGGCGACGGCGCCTTCGGCATCTCCATGAACGAGATGACCGCCATCGGACGCGCGGACTGGCCGGCGATCACCATGGTGGTGTTCCGCAACTACCAATGGGGCGCGGAAAAACGCAACACCACGCTGTGGTATGACAACAACTTCATCGGCACCGAGCTGAACTGCGATTTCAGCTATGCGGCGATCGCCGACGCCTGCGGGCTCAAGGGCGTGCAGGCGACCTCCATGGAGGGGCTCACCGCGGCGCTGAAAACCGCGCTCGAGGACCAGAAGGACGGCGTCACCACCTTCATCGAGGCGATCATCAATCAGGAACTCGGCGAGCCTTTCCGCCGCGACGCCATGAAGGCCCCGGTGGCGGTGGCCGGGATCGACGCCGCCGACATGCGCCCGCAGAAAGGCGCCTGAATCCTTTCCTATGCAGCGCCGGGGCGGGGTTTCCGCCCCGGCGCCCGCTTGAAGCAACGCCGGGAGACGCGATGACAGGATCCACCCCCCCGCCCGATGCAAAGGACTGGATCCTGACGCTGAACGCGGGATCCTCGTCGCTGAAGCTCGCGGCGTTTGATCCGCAGGGCGCGCCGCGCGCCGCGCGCACGCTCGCCGGGATCGACGTGAACCGCCTGGACCCGGCGGCGCTGGACGCGCCGCTGGCCGACATCCGCGCCCGCGAACGCCTCGCCCCCGCGCCGCTGGCCGTGGGGCACCGCGTGGTGCACGGGCTCGACATGCGCGCGCCGCGCGTGATCGACGCCGCGACCCGCGCGGTGATCGAACGCGCCGCCGAATTCGCGCCGCTGCACAACCCGCCGGCGCTGCGGGTCATCGACATGGCGGCGCGGCTGTGGCCCGGCGCGCCGCAGATCGCCTGTTTCGACACCGCCTTTCACGCCGACAACCCGCCCGTGGCGACGACATTCCCGATCCCCGCCGATCTGCGCGCCGCCGGGCTGCGCCGCTACGGGTTCCACGGGCTGTCCTACGCCTCGACCGTTCGCCGCTTCGCCGCGCTTGTCGGCCGCCCCCTGCCCCGCCGGCTGCTGATCTGCCACCTGGGGGCCGGGGCCTCCATGGCGGCGGTGCGCGACGGGCGCGGGGTGGCCACCACCATGGGATTCTCGCCCATGGACGGGCTGGTGATGGCGACCCGCGCCGGGGCCATGGATCCCGGCCTGATCCTGCATCTGCTGCACGAGGGCATGACCCCTGCGGCGCTGGACGCCCTGCTCAACCGGCAAAGCGGGCTGCTGGCGCTTGGCGGTTCGGGGGACATGAAGACCCTGCTCGAATCACCATCCCCCGAGGCCGCCTTCGCGGTCAGCCACTACTGCCACTGGGCGAGCCGCCACGCCGGGTCGATGATCGCCGCCATGCGCGGCGTGGACGGGCTGGTGTTCACCGGCGGCGTCGGCGAGAACGCCGCGCCGGTGCGCGCGCGCATCCTTGAAAATCTGCGATGGAGCGGGATCGGCCGGGACAATCACTGGGTCATCCCGGCCGACGAAGAGGGCGAAATCGCCCATGCCGTGCTGGCGACGCGGCCCGAAAACCCCGGCGCCGGCCACCGGTCGTAGGGCGGATCCCGATCCGCCATTGGCGCGACGGCCGCGGCGGGGCGCGTGGCTCCATGCAAAGCCCAGCGTGGCCATAGCCGCGCGGGCGGCGCGGCCCCACCATCCTCGCGAACCGCCGAACCCGATCAAACATCCCGACAAGGAGGCGCCCAATGCCCTTCGACCACCGCAGCAATTCGCTTGAACAACACTGGATGCCCTTCACCGACAATCGCGGCTTCAAGGCCGAGCCCCGGATGATCGTCGCCGCCGAGGGCGTCTATCTCACCGACCAGCACGGCCGCCGGATCATCGACGGCTCCAGCGGGCTTTTCTGTTCGCCCGCCGGGCATTGCCACCCCAAGATCGTCGAGGCGGTGCACGCCCAGATGCAGACCAGCACCTATGTGGCGGCTTTCGGGCTCGGCCATCCCGGCAGCTTCGCGCTGGCCGAGCGCGTCGCGCGGCTCGCCCCCGAAGGGATCAACCGGGTGTTCTTCGTCAATTCGGGCTCCGAGGCCGTGGACACCGCCATGAAGATCGCCATGGCCTACCACGCCGCGCGCGGCCAGACCCGCACCCGCTTCGTCAGCCGCGAACGCGCCTATCACGGGGTCAATATCGGCGGCGTGTCGCTGTCGGGCCTGGTCAAGAACCGCGAGACCTTCCAGGCGGTGATCCCCAACGTGGTCATGCTGCGCCACACCTGGGATTCGGATGACCTGTTCATCGCCGACGGCCGTCCCGGCCACGGCGTCGACCTCGCCAACGACCTGCAGCGCATCTGCGACACCTGGGGCGGGTCCTCGATCGCCGCGGTGTTCGTCGAACCGGTGGCGGGATCGACCGGCGTGCTGCCCCCGCCGGTCGGCTATCTCGAACGCCTGCGCGAGATCTGCGACGCCCACGGCATCCTGCTGGCGTTTGACGAGGTGATCTGCGGGTTCGGCCGCCTCGGGTCCAATTTCGGGGCCCAGCATTACGGCGTGACGCCCGACATCATGACCATGGCCAAGGCGCTCACCAACGGCTCGATCCCCATGGGCGCGGTGGCCGTGCGCGACGAAATCCACGACACGGTGACCAACGCCGCCCCGCAAGGCGCCATCGAGCTGTTCCACGGCTACACCTATTCCGGCCACCCCGCCGCCTGCGCCGCCGGGCTCGCCGCCATGGACATCTTTGAAAACGAGGGCCTGTTCGATCGCGCCCGCGACCTGATCCCGCATTTCCAGGCCGGGGTCATGGCGCTGAAAGACCATCCGCTGGTGCGCGACATCCGCGTCGCCGGGCTGATGGCCGGGGTCGAGATCCATGCCGGCGCCGCGCCGGGTCAGCGCGGCGGCGCGCTGCAAAAGGCGATGTTCTTCGGCGGGCTGCATGTGAAGTTCACCGGCGATTGCGCGATCCTCGCCCCGCAATTCGTCGCAACCGAGTCGCAAATCGACGAGATTCTGGAAAAATTCCGCGCCAGCCTCGACGCGCAGGGCTGATCTCGCCCAGCCTGTTTTGTCCCGGCCGGTCCCGCGTTGCGGGGCCGGCCCCGATCACTGCGCCGGGCCCATTCGCCAGGTCCATGCGCCAGGTCCAAGAGAGCCGCGATGAAACCCATTCCCGCCAAGACCCGCGCCGTCATCATCGGCGGCGGCGTCGCCGGCTGCTCGGTCGCCTATCACCTGACGAAACAGGGCTGGAGCGACGTGACGCTGCTGGAACGGCGCAAGCTCACCTCCGGCACGACCTGGCACGCCGCCGGGCTGATCGGACAGCTGCGCGCCTCGTCCAACATGACCCGGCTGGCGCGCTACACGCGGGAATTGTACGAAGGGCTGGAGGCCGAGACCGGGGTCGCCACCGGCATCCGCCGCACGGGATCGATCACCGTGGCGCTCACCGAGGACCGAAAGCAGGAAATCCTGCGCCAGGCCTCCATGGCCCGCGCCTTTGGCGTCGCGATCGAGGAGATTTCTCCTGCCGAGGTGAAGACCCGCTATCCGCATCTGAACATGGAGAACGTCGTCGCCGCCGTCCACCTGCCCGATGACGGCCAGGCCGACCCGTCCAACGTGGCGCTGTCCATGGCCAAGGGCGCCCGCCAGCGCGGCGCGCTGATCTTCGAGAACGTGAAGGTCGAGGCGGTGAACCGCGCCGACGGCCGCGTCACCGGCGTGAACTGGCGCGCCCCGGACGGCGAAACCGGGACCATCAAGGCCGATTTCGTGGTCAATTGCGCCGGCATGTGGGCCCATGAACTGGGCCGCATGGCCGGGGTGAACGTGCCGCTGCACGCCTGCGAACATTTTTACGTCGTCACCGACGCGATCCCCGATCTGGGCCAGTTGCCGGTGCTGCGGGTGCCCGACGAATGCGCCTATTACAAGGAGGACGCCGGGAAAATCCTGCTCGGGGCGTTCGAGCCCGTCGCCAAGCCCTGGGGCATGGACGGCATCCCCGAAAATTTCGAATTCGACCAGCTGCCCGAGGATTTCGAGCATTTCGAGCCGATCCTCGAAAAAGCCGTGAACCGCATGCCGCTGCTGGCCGAGGCCGGGATCCACACCTTCTTCAACGGCCCCGAAAGCTTCACCCCCGACGACGCCTATCACCTGGGCGAGGCCCCGAACCTGCGCGGTTTCTTCACCGCCGCCGGGTTCAATTCGGTGGGCATCCAGTCCGCCGGCGGCGCCGGCATGGCGCTGGCGCACTGGATGGAGCACGGCCGCCCGCCCTTCGATCTCAGCGACGTGGACCTGCGCCGCATGCAGCCGTTTCAGGGCAACCGGCGCTACCTGTTCGAACGCTCGAAGGAAACGCTGGGGCTGCTCTACGCCGACCATTATCCGTTCCGCCAGAAGGCCACCGCGCGGGGGCTGCGCCGCTCGCCCCTGCACGAACACCTGAAGGCCGAGGGCGCGGTGTTCGGCGAGACGGCGGGCTGGGAACGCGCCAACTGGTTCGCCCGCGACGGCCAGCCCCGCGAATACGAATATGGCTGGGGCCGCCAGAACTGGTTCGACAACGCCCGCGCGGAACACGAAGCGATTCGCAGCAATGTCGGCCTTTACGACATGTCGTCATTCGGCAAGATCAGGGTGGAGGGGCGCGACGCCGAAACCTTCCTCAACCGCATCTGCGGCGGCGACATGTCGGTCCCCGCGGGGCGCATCGTCTACACCCAGGTCCTCAACGATCAGGCGGGGATCGAATCCGACGTCACCGTCACAAGGCTGTCCGAAACCGTCTACCTGATCGTCACGCCCTCCACTTCGGCGGTTCGCGACATGGCCTGGCTGAACCGGCATCGCGGCGACGCCAACGTGGTGTTCACCGACGTGACCGCCGGCGAGGCGGTGATCTGCGTCATGGGCCCGAACGCGCGCGCGGTGCTTGCCAAAGCCTCGCCCCATGACTGGTCGAACGAAAACCACCCCTTCGGCTGGGCCCGCGACATCGAGCTGGGGCTCGGCCTCGCCCGCGCCCATCGCGTCACCTATGTGGGCGAGCTGGGCTGGGAGATCTACGTCTCCGCCGATCAGGCCGCCCACGCCTATGAGACCCTGCGCGAGGCCGGGCGCGCGCAGAACATGAAACTCTGCGGGCTGCACATGATGGAGTCGTGCCGCATGGAGAAAGGCTATCGCCATCTCGGCCACGACATCACCAGCGAGGATCACGTGCTGGAAGCCGGGCTCGGCTTCGCGGTGAAAACCAACAAGCCGGATTTCATCGGCCGCGACGCCGTTCTGGCCCGCAGGGACGAAGGCCTGCGCACGCGGCTGGTGCAGTTTCGCCTGCGCGACCCGGAGCCGATGCTCCACCACGCCGAGGCGCTGCTGCGCGACGGCGAGTTCGTGGGCCATGTGAGTTCGGGCGCCTATGGCCACACGCTCGGCGCCGCCGTCGGGCTCGGCTACGTGCCGTGCAGGGGCGAGAGCGCCGCGGACCTTCTGGCCTCGAGCTACGACATCGAGGTCGCCGGAACCCGCGTCAGGGCCGAGGCCAGCCTGCGGCCGTTCTATGACCCGTCATCGGCGCGCGCGCGGGCGTGACGCGACGCGCCCCCGCGCCCCCATCGCGGCCCCAGGCGGCGCCCCGGTCAGGCGCGGCGTTCGGGGGCGGCGAGGCTGATGCGCGCGGCGTCGGTCTCGGGGGCGGCGCCGACGGCCCAGTGCGGCAGCGAACAGACAACCCGCATCCGCCGCCCGCGCCGGTCGCCCGAGGCCGGGTCCTCGTCTTCGCCGACGGTTTCCGCGACGATGTCGATGTCGCCGTTGCGCCGCTCGGCCAGGCGGCGGGCGAGTTCGTGGGCGATGCCGCGGCGCAGGCCCTGCGCCGAGACCGGATCGCCCGGCTGCGTCACCCAGATCTCCAGCGATTCGCCGCGCCGCGCGCAGCCGGTCAGCACCAGCCCGCCGCGCGGGCAATGCTGCACCGCGTCGGTGAGCAGGCTGAACAGGATGCGCCGCGTGCGCACCCCGCCGCCCACCGCCGCCGCCGCCTCGCGGTCGTTGCACTGAAGCGTCAGGATCACGTCGCGCTCGGCCGCCGCCTCGCCGACGCGCTCCAGCACCGCCGCCAGCGAGGTCGGCGGCGTCTGCGGCCCTGATTCCAGCTCCAGCGCCGCGGTGGGGTCCGAGGCGATGTCCGCCGCGCCCAGCATCGCATCGCTGATTTCCCCGGCGCTTTTGACGATGCCGTTGACATAGGACAGCTGGCGGGCGCTCAGCGCGTCCTCGCCGCCGCCGCGCGCGCCCAGCATGCGGCTGAAGCCGATGATGGCGCTCATGGGCCGACGCAGATGTTCGCTGAGCTGGGTGATGAGGCGGGTGCGGATCTCGTCCGCCGCCTCCAGCGCGTCGTTGCGTTCGCGCAGGGCGGCGGCGACGCGCTCGGCGGCGGTGATGTCGGTGAAGGCGGTCAGGATCGAGCCGTCGGGCAGCGGCGCGAAGCGCGCCTGCAGGCTGCGCCCGTCGCTCAGGTTGACCTGCTGCGTGAAGGCGGTGCGCCGATCCTCGCGGATCATGAAATCCTCCAGCCGCGTCCAGGGATCGGAGTCGGCGGGCTGGGGCAGCGACAGGGCGCGGAACCGCGCCAGCGCCTCGGTCAGCCGGTTGGGCGCGCCGTCCTCGCCGGGACGGAACCCCCAGACCCGCGCGAAGGCCGGGTTGGCGAATTGCGCCTGACCGTTGGGCCCGAAGGCGGCGACGGCCTCGTCGAGCCGGTCCATGGTGGCGCGGCGCATCTGCACCTCGGTGAGATAGCGCCGCTCCAGCCGGGCGATTTCCGACACGTCCTCGAACAGGAAGGCCAGCGCGCCTTGCGGATGCGGGCGGGCGATCACCCTGATCGAGCGTTCGCCGGGCAGGCTCCACACATCGGCGTAATCGGCGGCGGCGGGGTCGTCGAACAGGCTCATGAGTTCGCGCCGCCAGGCGGCGAAATCCGCCTGATCGGGCAGCATCCGGCTTTCGCGCAGCCGGGTCAGCACGTCGCCCAGCGCCGGGCGCGAGGCCAGCCAGGCCGGGTCGAGCTTCATCAGTTCGCCGAAGGCCGGGTTGAACAGGCCGAGTCGCCGTTCGTTGTCGAAAATCGCCAGCCCGATGCGCAGATGCGCGAAGGTGCCGGTGAGGGTCTCCACGAAGCGGCGCAGCGAGGCCTCGGCCTCGACCACCGGGGCGGCGTCCACCGCGAATCCGATGACCCCGTCGCCATCCTGCATGGCGCGCAGGTCGAACCAGCGCCGCTGCCCGGTGTTGGCGTCGAAGAAACTGTGGCGCCCGTCGGTGAGTTCGCTGACGCCGGGCGGCTGCGCCTTGCCCGAGGCGGCGTCGCGCATCGCGCCCCGATCGTCGCCGCGACCAGGACCGCGATCGCCATTGCGCCCGGGGTCGCCGGGCGCGTCGCCACGTTGCAGTTCGCGCGGATGCGGATCGGCGGCGGTGGTGCCGGTGAGCGCCAGATACGGCAGGTTCGCCCAGGTCAGCCGCCCGTCGGCGTCGCGCCGCCAGGCCATGGCTGGGATCGCGTCGAGCGTGGCGCGCAGCCGGTCGCGCTCCGCCTTCAGCGCCGCGATTCGCGCCCCGGCGCGGGCCAGGTCGCGCCGCGCCCGCCCCGCCTTGCCAAGCGTCACCCGCGCCATGCCGTTCTCGGGGGCGCCGACGGCCTCCCACAGCACGCCGTCGCGATCCTCGATCAGCATGTTGAAGCTGGCGCCGCCCTCCTCGAGCGCCGCGAAGGCGGCGGCGGGGCTGCGGGCGTGTTCGAGATCCCCTTCGGCGAAGCGCGCCAGAATCCGGGCGCAGGGCGCGGGGCCGGCGCCGCCCAGCAGGCGGCGGGCGGCGCGGTTTTCGGGGAAGGCCTGATCGCCCTCCAGCCGGAACGCCGCCGCCCCGGGGGGCGTCGTCGTCGCGCCGGCGCCGAAACCGTCCGCCACCGCGCGGATCATCAGATACGCCAGCCCGGCGCCCAGCGCCGCCGCCGCCAGCGCCAGCGCCGCGTCAAGCGCGGTCATGTCGGCCGTGATCCGGTTCAGCGGACCGGCGAACCAGCCGGGCGCCCAGTCCGGGGCCAGGTCGGGCGCCCAGTCGGAGATCCAGCCTGTGAACTGTTCGAGCGCGGAGGCGTCGCCCGACGCCTGCGCAGCCAGATCGGCCACTGCCATTTCGCACTTCCTTTCAGGCGTCGCGCGCGCCAGGCCCCCATCGCCGCCCATCGCCGCCCCATCGCCGCCGGGCGGCCGCCCCGCAGGCGCGGCCTCAGGCCGGCGCGCATCCGATTGATGCAACTTACAGGAAAGTGAACATAGGTTAAATGTTGCTTAAGCTGAACGAACGATTTGCGTCGAGCTTGCCGCGGCGCAGGCCCTCGGGCGGGTCGAGCGCGTCGCGCGGCCAGACCGCGGCGACGATGGCGCCGCTGGGCCGGGCGAAGTCCACCCCGGTCCCGGCGGCGCGCGCCCCGCGCCGGGCCTGCGCGCGCGCGTCCGCATCCGCGCCGTTGGCGAATTCGATGCGCGCGCCGGTGCGCTCCAGCAGGGTCTTGGCGATGAACAGGCCCAGCCCCATGCCCTCGTAGCCGGCGCGCCCGTCGCCGCCGCCCGCGTCGCCCGGGCCTTTCGGCGGCGGCTTCGCGCCCGGGCGGCGGGCGCGGCCGCGGACATAGGGATCGCCCAGCCGCCCCAGCAGGTTGGCGCGATAGCCCGGCCCGTCGTCGCCGACGGCGATGCGCAGGTCGCGATCGGTCCAGTCCAGATCCACCCAGACCACCGCCTCGGCGAAATCCACCGCGTTCTGCACCAGGTTGCGCAGCCCGTGCACCAGTTCCGGCTTGCGCAGCACCACCGGCTGCGCCGCCAGGTCCGCCGCCGCCAGCGGCGAGCCGCGCAGCCGCAGCACGATGCGCTTGCCCCGGTCGCGATGGGGCTCCGCCGCCTCCTCGACAATGGCCGAGATCGGCGCGGTCTTGACCTGGCTGTCATCCTTGCCGCCGCGCGCCAGGTCGCGCAGGATTTCACGGCAGCGCTCCGCCTGCTTGCGGATCAGGTCCACGTCCTCGGCCAGATCCGGGTCATCGCCGATCTCGTCGGCCAGTTCGCCCGAGGCCAGCATGATGGTCGCCAGCGGCGTGCCCAGCTCATGCGCCGCCGCCGCCGCCAGCCCGCCGATGGCGGTCAGGCGCTGTTCGCGCGACAGCGCCTCCTGCGCGGCGCTCAGCGCCAGCGACATGTTGAAATTCTCCGCCGTGACCCGGCGCGCATAGCCCGCGAGAAACGCCAGCGCGATCAGCAGCGCCACCCAGTTGCCGACCATGATCAGCGGCGTCGGCGCGTGCACGGCCCCGCCCGGCAGGGTCAGCGGCAGGTGCAGCCAGGCCAGCAGCGTCAGTTCGACCGCCGCGAAGCCCCCCAGCATCATCGCCGAGCGCAGGGTGAGCGCGGTGGCCGAGATGATCACCGGCGCCAGCAGGAACACCGCGAAGGGGTTGGTCAGTCCGCCGGTGAAAAACAGCAGCGCCCCGAGCTGCGCCAGATCGAACAGCAGGAACAGCGCCGTGTCGCGTTCGGACAGGCGCTTGTTCTCGGGATAGATGATCTGGGCGACGATGTTGACGCAGACCGATGCGGCGATGACGCCGAAGCAGGCCCCGATGGGCAGGTCGAAGCCCAGCGCCAGTTCGGCGACCAGCACGGTGATCGCCTGCCCCGTCACCGCCAGCCAGCGCAGCGAGATCAGCGTGCGCAGCCGCACCCAGTCGCCGCGCGCAGCGCTCAGGGACAGCAGGCTTGGCGGGGTCTCGGGCATGGCGCGGGGCGCGGCTCCTGTGCATCGGCGCCCGCGGCGGGCGGGCGCCCCCGGCATAGCATCGCGCGGGCGGCGGCGAAAGCGCCGGCGCAGGGTGGGGGGCGCCGCGCCCGAGTTCGCGTCCGCGCCCGGGTTCGCGCCGGCTCACCGCCGCCCGCGCCCCGCGTCCCGGCGTCGCAGCGGCTGGCCCCGCCCCCCGCGACCGCCATATGATCCGCAGGGACTCGCCGCCGCGCCCGGGCCTCGCGCCGGGCGGACGGTCAATCGCGATCCATCGCGACCGCTTACGCCAAAGGATTCCGCTCATGGCCCGCACCCCCGTTCTCGCCGCTGTCGCCGCCGCCGCCATCGGGCTTGGCGTCGGCGCCTGGTTCGCCTTTCCCGGCCTGTTTCCGGGCGGCGCCGGGGACGACCGTTTCGCCGATTGCCGGTCGACCTCGGTGTCCGGCGCCAGCGTCATCGGCGGGCCGTTCAGCCTGATCGACCAGACCGGCGCGCCGGTCACCGACAAGGACGTCATCGACCGCCTTTCGCTGGTCTATTTCGGCTACACCTACTGCCCCGACGTCTGCCCCGTGGACGCGGCGCGCAACGCCGAGGCGGTGGAGATCCTCGACGAGCGCGGCATCGCGCTGCGCCCGGTGTTCATCTCCATCGACCCGGGCCGCGACACCCCCGAGACCATGGCCGAATTCGTCGGCGCCCTGCATCCGCGCATGATCGGGCTCACCGGATCGCAGGCCGCGATCGACGCCGTGACCAAGGCCTATCGGGTCTACGCCGCCAAGGCCGGGGACGACGATCAGGACTACCTGATGGATCACTCCACCTTCGCCTATCTGATGGCCCCCGGCTCGGTGCTGCTCGACGTCTACGGGCGCGACGTCACGCCGACCCAGATGGCCGATTCCGTGCAGTGCTTCGCCGACCGGCTCTGAACGCCGCCGCGCCCGGCGCGGCTTTGCGATCCTTAAGCCGCGCGCCGCCGCGCGGACCGATTGTTGCGCGGCGCATGGGTTCGGTTTGACACCAGCGCCGATTTCCCTAAAAGTCCGGCACTCGCGTGCGACGCATAGGGGAATTGACATGACGGAGCGGGATCTTCGCGACATCGGGCCGGACCGGTCGTTGCTGGTGCTGGACGATGACGAACCTTTCCGCCGCCGGCTGGCCCGCGCCATGGAGCGCCGCGGCTTCGAGCCGCAAATGGCCGAGAGCGTCGCCGAGGGCCTGGCCATGGTGCGCCGCGCCGCCCCCGCCTACGCCATCATCGACCTGCGGCTGGAGGACGGCAACGGGCTCGACGTGGTCGAGGCCCTGCGCGAGACCCGCCCCGAAAGCCGCGTCGTGGTGCTCACCGGCTACGGCGCCATCGCCACCGCGGTCGCGGCGGTGAAGATCGGGGCCACCGACTACCTGTCCAAGCCCGCCAACGCCGATGAGGTCGAGGCGGCGCTGCTGGCGGCGGGCGAGGACAAGCCCCCGCCCCCCGAAAACCCCATGTCCGCCGACCGGGTGCGCTGGGAGCATATCCAGCGGGTTTTCGAATTGTGCGACCGCAACGTGTCCGAGACCGCGCGGCGGCTGAACATGCACCGGCGCACGCTGCAGCGGATTCTGGCCAAGCGCTCGCCGCGCTGAAGTTTTCTTCCGGGGCGCCGCCCCCGGCTGCCCGGCGCCGTCCGCGCCCCACATCGCCGGGACGCCGCCCGCGCCCGCCAGCGCCCGCCAAGCGCCCGCCCGCGCCCGCCCGCGCCCTCCGGACCTGATCCGGGGCCGCCCGGCGCCTGCGCCGCCCGCCCCGCCAGACAACCGCGGCTTGCCCCGGGCGCCGGCGCTCGCCACACTGCGCCCCACCGTTCCCGTTGGAAGCTCCGCCATGAACATCGACGACTACCTGCCCTGGGCGCGCCGCGCCGCCGCATGGTCCGCCGCCTACCTCGCCGGTCTGCGCGACCGCCCGGTGCGCGCCCGCGTCAAGCCCGGCGAGGTCGCCGCCATGCTGCCCGCGGCGCCCCCCGACGCCGCCGAACCCATGGAAGCCATCTTCGCGGATTTCGAGCGCATCGTGCCCGACGCCATGACCCATTGGCAGCACCCGCGCTTCTTCGCCTATTTCCCCGGCAACGCCGCGCCGGCCTCGATGATCGCCGAAAACCTCACCGCCGCGCTGGCCGCGCAAGCCATGCTCTGGCAGACCTCCCCCGCCGCCACGGAAATCGAAATCCGCATGGTGGACTGGCTGCGTCAGGCGCTGGGCCTGCCCGAGGGGTTTTCGGGCACGATCCATTCCAGCGCCACCACCGCCACGCTCTGCGCGGTGCTGACCATGCGCGAACGCGCCCTGGGCTGGGAGGGCCTGACCAGGGGGCTCGCCGGCGGCCCGAGGCTCAGGATCTACGCCTCCGACCAGAACCATTCCTCGGTGGACAAGGCGGCGCGGCTGTCGGGGATCGGCCAGGACAATCTGGTGAAGATTCCGACCGACGAAACCTTCGCCATGCGCGCGGACGCCCTGCGCGAAGCGATCCGCGCCGACCGGGCGGCCGGGATGACCCCCGCCGGCGTGGTGATCATCGTCGGCGGCACCACCATCGGCGCCTCGGACCGGCCCGCCGAAATCATCGCCGTCGCCCGCGAGGAAGGGCTTTACACCCATGTGGACGCCGCCTGGGCCGGATCGGCGATGATCTGTCCCGAACAGCGCAGGCATTGGCGGGGCGTCGAGGGGGCCGATTCCATCGTCTTCAACCCCCATAAATGGCTGGGCGCGCAGTTCGACTGTTCGGTGCAGTTTCTCGCCGACCCGGCCCCGCAGATCCGCACCATGGGGCTGCGCCCGGCCTATCTGGAAACCGCCGGGCAGGAGGAAATCACCAATTTCAACGAATGGACCGTGCCGCTGGGCCGCCGGTTCCGGGCGCTGAAGCTGTGGTTCCTGCTGCGCGCCTACGGGCTCGACGGCCTGCGAACCCGCATCCGCAACCACATCGCCTGGGCGCGCGAAGCCGAGGCCGCCATCGCCGCCCTGCCGGGGTTCCGCATCGTCACGCCGTGCAATTTCTCGCTGTTCACCTTCCAGTTCGCGCCCGAGGGCCGCGACGCGGACAAGGCCACGGCGGCGCTGCTGGCGCGGATCAACGATGACGGGCGCATCTACCTCACGCAGGCCAGCCATGAGGGCCGATACGTGATCCGCATGCAGGTCGGCCAGTTCGATTGCACCCGCGATGACGTGATGCTGGCGCCCAAGGCGATCGGCGAACTGGCGGCGACGGCCTGAGGCCGCGCCGCCGTCCGGTTTTCAGTCGCCAGTCGTCAGTCGCCAGTCGCCAGTTTTCAGTCGGCCACCCGTTCGACGCCGATGGCGACGGCGGTGGCGATCGCCAGTTCAACCTTGTCGCCCGGCTTCAGGCTGGCGGCGAAGGCCTGCAATTCGGGTTTTTTCACGACCACGCTGTTTTCGGCGCCGTCGGGCGTGGCGAAGCGGACCAGCTTGCTCGCCGCGTCATAGCCGATGATGGTGACGATGCTGCGCATCTCCTCGCCGGCCACCACGCCGGGCTTGTCGCCTTCGGCGGCGGCGACCGCGACCGACACGGCCTCGGTGGTCTCGCTGGCGCCGGCCGGGGCCATCTGCGCCGCGACGCTCTGCTGGTAGGTCGCCACCACCCGGTCGCCGGGGACCAGTTGCGCGAGGTTCTTCACCTCGGGTCCGGCGACGAGCACCTCCAGCGACCCGTCATCGCCGCGCAGCAGCACCTGGCGCGTCTTCATGTCCACGCTCTGCACGATGGCGGAGGTCTGAACCCGCTCGGTCACCTCCACCGGCGCCGGCGCGGCGGCGCAGGCGGCGAGCGCGCCAAGCGCGAACAGGCCGGCGAACTGTCTGGCGAATCGCATTTTCTTGTCCTTTCGCGGAGGCGACGCGGTGGCGCCGCTGACATTGACATGTGGAATCGCGCCCGCCCGCGCAAGTGTCAACGGCCAAACGCCTCGCCCCGATCCGCCCCGATCCGCCCCGATCCGCCCCGATCCGCATTGACATTGCCCGCGCGGCTGCGTATCTGATCGCCGATCCCCGGAAGCCCGACGCTTCCGGTCCCCGCCCGCGTGCGGGGATCGCCTCCGGTCAGCGCGTTGCGCCCGCCGGAGCGCTTCGTGTTTGCAACCGCCGCGCCGCAAGGAGGGCCGCCCATGTTCGAGAGCCTCTCAGACCGCCTCTCCGGCGTCCTCGACAAGCTCACGCGGCAGGGCGCGCTGTCCGAGGCCGACGTCAAGACCGCGCTGCGCGAGGTTCGCGTGGCGCTGCTTGAAGCCGACGTGTCGCTGCCCGTGGCCCGCGATTTCATCGCCCGCGTGCAGGAACAGGCGACCGGGCAGGCGGTGACCAAATCGGTGACCCCGGGCCAGCAGGTGGTGAAGATCGTCCATGACGCGATGATCGACATGCTTGCCGGCGACGGCGAGGACATTGGCCGCCTGCGCATCGACAGCCCGCCGGCGCCGATCATGATGGTCGGCCTGCAAGGGTCGGGCAAGACCACCACCACCGCCAAGATCGCCAAGCGCCTGTCCGAAAGGGACCGCAAGAAGGTGCTCATGGCCTCGCTGGACACCAGTCGCCCGGCGGCGATGGAGCAGCTCGGCGTGCTCGGCATGCAGATCGGCGTCGACGTGCTGCCCATCGTGCGCGGCGAGACCCCGGTGCAGATCGCGCGCCGCGCCAGGCAGCAGGCGAGCCTCGGCGGCTATGACGTCTACATGCTCGACACCGCCGGGCGCCTGCATGTGGACGACGCGCTGATGGCCGAGGTCGAGGCGGTGCGCGACGCGGTGACGCCGCACGAGACCTTGCTGGTGGTCGACGGGCTGACCGGGCAGGACGCGGTCAACGTGGCCTCGGAATTCGACGCCCGGGTCGGCGTCTCGGGCGTGGTGCTCACCCGCATGGACGGCGACGGGCGCGGCGGCGCCGCCCTGTCCATGCGCGCGGTCACCGGCAAGCCGATCAAGTTCGTCGGCCTTGGCGAACAGATGGACGCGCTGGAGGAATTCCACCCCGAGCGCGTCGCCGGGCGGATCCTCGGCATGGGCGACATCGTCTCGCTGGTGGAGAAGGCCCAGGAGACCATCGAGCTCGAAGAGGCCGAACGCCAGATGAAGCGGTTCCAGAAGGGTCGCTTCGACATGAACGACCTGAAGGGCCAGCTCGAACAGATGCAGAAGATGGGCGGCATGGGCGGGTTGATGAAAATGATGCCCGGCATGGGCAAGATGCAAAAGCAGATCGACGCCGCGGGCATGGACGACAAGGTGATCAAGCGCCAGATTGCCCTGATCCAGTCGATGACCAAGAAGGAACGCCGCAACCCCCAGATCATGCAGGCCAGCCGCAAGAAGCGCGTGGCCAAGGGCGCGGGGATGCAGGTGTCCGACCTCAACAAGCTTCTGAAGATGCACCGGCAGATGTCGGACATGATGAAGAAAATGGGAAAGATGGGCAAGAAGGGCATGATGCGCGGCGGGCTCGGCGCGCTGTTTGGCGGCGGCGGCGGCATGCCCCCCGGCGGCATGCCCGGCATGGCGCAGTCGCCCCCCCCGGCGGCGATGCCCGGCGGCGGGTTGCCCGGGCTTGGCGGCCCGGCGCTGCCCCCGGGCCTCAGCGGCTTTGGCAAGAAGAAATGACCAGGGCCCCCGACAAACCCGACAATCCCGACAATCCCGGGCGCGACGCCGACGCCGACGCCGCGCAGGCGTTGCTCGGCGATCTGCGCCATTCCATCGACAATCTCGACGCCATCCTCGTGCACGCCCTGGCCGAACGGTTCCGCTGCACGCAGGCCGTGGGCCGGCTGAAGGCCGAACACGACCTGCCGCCCTCGGACCCGGCGCGCGAGGCAAGGCAGATCGCGCGGCTTCAGAAACTGGCCGAGGACGCCCATCTCGACCCCGAATTCGCGCGGGCCTTCCTGAATTTCATCATCCAGGAAGTCATCCGCCACCACCGGAAATTCCAGAAATAGGTTTTTGGGGCGCGCCCCCGGACCTCGACGAACACACAGGAGAAACACCATGGCCATCAAGATCAGACTCGCCCGCGGCGGTTCCAAGAAACGCCCCTTCTACCGCATCGTCGCCGCCGACAGCCGCTATGCCCGCGACGGGCGCTACCTCGAACGCCTCGGCACCTACAACCCGCTGCTGCCCAAGGATTCCGAGGACCGCGTGAAGATGGACGTGGAAAAGATCATGGAATGGATCGGCAAGGGCGCGAAGCCCACCGATCGCATCGCCCGCTTCCTCGAAGCCGCCGGCGCCGTGGAAAAGACCGAGCGCAAGAACCTCAAGAAGGGCGAGCCGGGCAAGAAGGCCGTGGAGCGCGCCGCCGAGAAGGCCGAGAAGCTGGCCGCCGCCACCGCGCCCGCCGAGGACGCGGCGGCCGAATAGCCCGCGCGGGGGCCGGGCCCCCCCCGGGGCCGCCCCCCCGTTAAGGGCCCCCCCCGCCCCAGGGACCGGGCGCCCCCCCCCCGGCGGGGCGCGGCCCCCCCCAAAATTCCCGAAATTTGG
>NZ_JBWOMN010000099.1:0-9554 GCF_056449545.1 Oceanicella sp.
CCTTGGCCTGCGCCCCGGCCTGCGCCCCGTCCGGCGCCTCGACCCGCGCCTCGACCCGCGCCTCGGCCTGCGCCGCCGCATCGGCCTTCGCCGCGCGCTTTTCGCGGCGCGCGCGGTTGCGCGCGCGCTTGGCGGCCTTCAGCGCCGCCGCCTCGGAGGGGGGTGGATCAGGCGCCGTTGACATACATCGCCTCCGCATCCGCAAAGCGGTCGAACAGGTGCAGCCGGCCGTCGCGCAGCACCGCGGCGCTTTCGCAAAAGGTCTTGAGCTGCTCGAGATTGTGCGAGACCATCACCACCGTGGCGTTGCTCAGGGTCTGGCGGATGAATCCGGCGGCCTTGCGCCCGAACTTGCCGTCGCCCACGGAAAACGCCTCGTCGATCAGGTAGATGTCGAATTTCAGCGCCAGCAGCAGCGAGATCCCGAGCCGGGTCTTCATGCCGCTGGAATAGACCTGCACCGGCATGTGGAAATGCGGACCCAGTTCGGAGAAGTCATAGGCGAACGCCTCGGCGT
This sequence comes from Oceanicella sp., assembly GCF_056449545.1. NCBI lineage: Bacteria > Pseudomonadati > Pseudomonadota > Alphaproteobacteria > Rhodobacterales > Paracoccaceae > Oceanicella > Oceanicella sp. Next base: position 518 of record NZ_JBWOMN010000099.1, read on the forward strand.
AATCGGGGTCGACGCCGTAGATGCGGGCAATGTAGCGCACGTTTTCCGCGCCGGTGAGTTCGCCGACCACCCCGGGTTTCATGCCCACGGGAAAGGAGATGCGGGCGGCGCGCAGGATCTGGCCCTCGTCGGGTTTCTCCAGCCCGGCCATCATGTTGACAAGCGTGGTCTTGCCGGCGCCGTTGGGCGCGATGATGCCGAGCCCGCGCCCCAGCGGCACCTGGAACGAAGCCTCCGACAGGATCACCGTTCGGAACGAGCCGTTCCAGAAGGATTTCGAGACGTTCCTGAATTCGATCATGCCCAATTCCGACGCCCGGCGCCCTGTGCGTCGCCGAGATGCAGGATGGCCGCTCAGTCTGAAAACGGGGTTAAGGGCTCAGACCCGGTAGAAATCGCGATACCAGTCGACGAAACGCCCGAGTCCCACGTCGAGCGGCGTGTCGGGGCGAAAGCCCACCGCCGCCTCCAGCCCGGCCATGTCGGCCCAGGTGGATTGCACGTCGCCCGGCTGCATGGGCAGGAATCGCTTGATCGCCTCGCGGCCGGTGGCGTCCTCGAGGATGCGGATCATGGTCATCAGCCGTTCCTTGCGGCGATTGCCGATGTTGAACAGCCGGTGCGGCGCCCAGCTCGTGCCCGGATCGGGATCGGCGCGGTCGAAATCCGGGTTCGGCGCGGCGATGTGGGGGATCAGCCGGGCGACGCCCTCGACGATGTCGTCGACATAGGTGAAATCCCGCTCCATGTCGCCGTTGTTGTAGATCTGGATCGGGCGGCCCTCGAAAATCGCCTTCGTGAACTTGAAATAGGCCATGTCCGGGCGCCCCCACGGCCCGTAGACGGTGAAGAAGCGCAACCCGGTCGCCGGCAGGTCGTAGAGGCTGGAATAGGTGTGGGCCATCAATTCATTGGCCTTCTTGGTCGCGGCGTAGAGGCTGACCGGATGGTTCACGCCGTCGCTGACCGAGAAGGGCGCCTTGGCGTTGCCGCCATAGACCGAGGAGGAGGACGCGTAGACCAGATGCGCCACCTTGGTGCGGCGGCATTGTTCGAGCACGTTGAGAAAGCCCGCCAGATTGGTCTGGGCGTAGATGTGGGGATGGTCGATGGAATGGCGCACCCCGGCCTGAGCGGCGAGATTGACCACGTAGCGCGGGCGATGGGCGTCGAATGCGGCGGTCATCGCCGGCAGATCGGCGAGATCGGCCTCGACGAAGGCGAATCGCGGGTGCTGGCGCAGCAATCGCAGCCGCGCCTGCTTGAGCGACACGTCGTAGTAATCGTTGAGATTGTCGAGCCCGACCACCGTGAGGCCGGATTTCAGCAGTCGTTCGGCGAGGAAGAAGCCGATGAAGCCGGCGGCGCCGGTCACCATGATCGGGGCGTCGGGATCCATCGCCGCGTCGGTTCCCCCGACGGGGCCCGAATCGGGGCCCGCATCGGGGCGCCCATCAGGCCGCGCGCCGGTGTCCGGGCCTGCGCCCTGCGGCGCGCCGCGATCTTGCCGATTGGTCATGCTGGCGGAATCTCCCCGGGGCAAGGTCGCCTGTGGCGCGCGGATGTCGGTGACGCCCTCCCCGTCCGGCGGAGGGGGAGGGCGGCGATCAGATCGGCTTCTTCTCTACCCGGAAAAGCTTGCCAACGATTAACGACACCGCCGCCGCGGCGAAGCTGAACAGCGCGCCCATCTTGGCGGCGTCCTGCACCGCGCCCGGCGGGAAGGCCACCGAGGCCACGAACAGCGCCACGGTGAAGCCGATCGCCGCGACGCAGCCCAGCACCACGAGATCGGTCATGCGCATGCCCTCGGGCAGCCCGAATCCCAGCGGCCTGGCGCCGATCCAGCCGAACAGCGCGATGCCCAGCGGCTTGCCGATCAGCAGCCCCGCCAGCACCAGCCAGGTGGCGTCGCCCATGGCCGAAAACTCCACCCCGGCATTGGCCAGGCCGAAGAACAGCAGCACCACCTCGACCGGGGTCTTCAGGCGGTGCTCGATCTCGTTGAGCAGGTCGTGGAGATGCGATTCGGCCTCGGAGAACATGCCGAAGCTGATGTCGGCATGAGGAATGGTGACCACGATCGGCAGCAGGCCGAGCGCCGGGTGGATGCCCGATTCCTGAAACGCGTACCAGCTGATCGCCGCGGCCAGCGCATAGGGCCAGAAGCCGAGACGGCGCCGCACCCATGTGGTCGCCGGGTGGGTCTTGTCGCCGCGATCGAGGATGCGCGGCAGCCGGTTGGCCAGCAGATACACCCCCAGCGCCGCGCCGATCGACACCAGCAGCCATGCCGGCGCCAGTTCGCCCGAGGGGTAGAAGATCGCCAGGATGGTCAGCCCGGCGGCGTCGTCGGCGATGGCCAGCAGCAGCAGGAAGCGCACCGCCGGATGCCCCGCCCCGAACACCAGCCGGCCCACCAGGTAGGAAAAGGCGATGTCCGTGGCGGTGGGGATCGCCCAGCCGTTGGACACCGCCTCGAACGTGGTCGAGCCCATCACCGCGGCGATGCCCATGTAGACCGCGATCGGCCCCAGCATGCCGCCCAGCGTGGCCACCAGCGGCGTCACCGCCTTCTTGCCGCGCAGGGAGCCGTTTTTCAGGGCCACGGCCTCCCAGACCTCCTTGCCGGCGATGGCGAAGAAGAAGGCCATGAGCACGTCGTTGATCAGGTAGTGCAGGGTCAGGACCCGCTTGGCGTTGCCCTCGGGGTCGAACTCCAGGCGGCCGATCCAGGCGTCGTCGACCAGTTCCATGTCGATGAAATGGTGGTAGCTGGCGGGATCGATATTGGCCCAGATCAGCGCGATGACGGCGCCTATGATGAGCAGCAGGGAGTATTCGTTCAGAAAGCCCCAGACCCTATACATTCAGCGATCTCCCTTGAACCGACAGCGCTTTGGCCGAGCCGTTCGGGCTTTGATATTGCATCGCCGCGGCATGGGCAATGGCGGGATGCCGCGGGCCCGGGGCGGCGATGCGCGGCGCGCGCCGCAGACCGCGCCGCAGACCGCGCGCTTACGCCTTGTCGGGCAGCGCCGCGCGAAACGCGGCTTCGAGCGCCGCCGGATCGCCGTCGATCTCGATGATCTTGATCCGCGCCGACGCCCCGCGCGCGATGCGGATTGCGCTTTTCGGCGCGCGCAGGGTTTTCGCCAGCAGCCTGACCAGCGCCGCGTTGGCCTGCCCGTCGGTCGGCGGGGCCGAGACCCTCGCGCCCAGCGCCGGGCGGCCCTCGGCGTCGCGCGTCACGCCGTCGATGCGGTCGCGCCCGCCCCGCGGCGTCAGGCGCAGCGCCACGCGCAGCCCGCCGTCGATGCGCGTCCAGGGGACCGGAGCCCGGGGGGTCAATGCGGGCTCAGAACGCGAAGGCGAGGTTGTTCATCACCACCACCTGCAGCGCGAAGATGGCGAACAGGATCACCAGCGGCGCCAGGTCGAGCCCGCCCATGCTGGGCAGGAAGGCGCGGATCGGGCGGTAGAGCGGTTCGGTGATCCGGTTCAGCGTGGACCAGATCTGATAGACGAAGGGCTGGCGCAGATTGATCACGTCGAAATTGATCAGCCAGCTCATCACCGCCTGGATGATGATCACCCACCAGGCCAGGTTGAGCACCATCATCAGGATCGTAGCGATGGAATTCATGGTCGCGGTCCGCCCTTCTTGGCCTAAGCCGGTTGGTCATTGTCAGTCGCCGGGGCAGAGGTAGCGCCCCGCGCCGCCGCGTTCAAGTCGCCTGCGCGCCGGCGCCGCAATCGCGACAAGCCGGATTGGGGCGAACGCCTGCCCGAACGCCTGCCCGAACCGGTCTCGAACGCCCCTCGCCGCAGCGACCGCGCGGCGCGCGGATTTCCCTGCGACGCCCGCTTGACACGCCAAAGCGACCCGACTATCAGACGCCGCAACGGGGCCGTAGCTCAGATGGGAGAGCGTCGCGTTCGCAATGCGAAGGTCAGGAGTTCGATCCTCCTCGGCTCCACCACAACATCCCATGGCAGGCGTCCCGACGCAGGGGCGACGATCAGGCCCGCCCAAGCGGCGCGGGTTTCGTTCACGACAGGTTCACGCGAGGTTCGCACCGAGGTCGCGCGGGGGTCGCGCGGGGCGCCCGGCGCAAGATTAACGTGAATTGACGATGGTTCTTGCCCGGACGCATGTTCGAATCGTTTTTTTCCGGATATAAGTGAGCGCACCACCCGCATCGGCGCCGCCGGCGGCAAGCCACGATCAAAAATGCGCGTCGACAAGCGTACAAGCAGTGCAGGTCAGAGCAGTGATGACCGACAGGCAAGTGACAGAACCGGTGACCGAGCTTCGGGGCTTCGATTCCTACGAAGTGCGGCTCGGCGACGACCTCAGGGGATGCCGGGCCTCGCTCGGCAAGTCGCTGCTCGACGTGCAGCGCGACCTGCGGATCAAGGCCAGCTATATCGACGCGATCGAGAATTGCGACGCCTCGGTGTTTCCCAATCGGGGATTCGTCGCGGGCTACGTGCGCGCCTATGCGCGCTATCTGCTGCTCGATCCATCCGACATCTATCAGCGGTTCTGCGACGAGAGCGGCTTCGCCGGCCTCGCCGGCAGCCCGGCGCAGGACCGGCCCCGCGACCGACCTCGCGATCGCGTCCCGGCGGCGGGCGAGCGGCGCGTCGGCGCGGCGCTCGCCGCCCTGCCGGGAATGCTGCGGCGCGGCATCGGCATGGGCGCGGCGCCCGCCTATGATCCGGCGCTGGCGCGCAACCATTTCTCCGCCCCGCTGGGCAGCGCGCGGCGCATCGGCATCGGCGTGTCCATGTCCGGGATCGCCTCGGTGGCGGTGCTGGCGGCGCTGGTCGCCGGGCTCGGCTATGGCGGCTGGTATCTGCTGCAGGACATCCAGCGCGTGGGCTTTGCGCCCTCGCCCGACGCGCCGCGATCGGGCGAGACCCCGGCCGACGTCGCGCTGCCGGATTTCACCATACAGGCCTTCGCGTCCACCGGGCACGGCGCCGGGGGCAAGTCCGGGGACCGGAGCGGCGCGCGCCCCGATCAGGCGCCGGATCGCCTGGCCTCGGCGGATGACGCCCGGCGCGACGCCGCGCTCGAGGAACTCTACGCGCCCCGCGACCTTTCGGCCCCCGACATCGCCCTGCGCGACGGGCCCATCGCCGCCATCAACCCCGAAAGCTCGGGCCTGTTCGCGCCCCCGCCGGCGCGCGTCGCCGCCGGATCGGGCCAGCCGGACGACGCCGCGCCCGTCGCGGCGGCCGATTCCGGCGCCGCCGAGGCCGGGCCGACCCTGCTGGCCTCCGCGCCCGCGCCCGCGCCCGCCGCCGCCCCGGCGCCCAGGGGGGTCTGGGTGCTGGCCGCCGAACCCGCATGGATCCGGGTGCGCGCGGGCGACGGATCGACGCTGGTGCAGCGCATCTTCAAACCCGGCGACCGCTTCGAAATCCCCGACGGCGTGACCGGCGCGAGGCTGCGCGCGGGCAATGCCGGCGGCGTCTACATCCAGGTCGACGGCGAGATTCGCGGCCCGCTGGGGGTCTCCGGCGGCGTGGTCAAGAAGATCTCGCTCGACCCCGCGCGCCTGCGCGACGCCTATGCGCTGGCCGAAATCCTGGCCCCGCAGCCCGCGACGCCGGCGCCGCGCACCGAGGCGCGCCTCAAGCTCGACGACTGAGCCGGCCCGCCAATCCCCGGCGCCAATCCCCGGCGCCGCCCCCCGCCGCGGCAATCGGGCCGGAACCGGCGCGCGGCCGCAATCGCATTGAAACGGGCGCGCAAACGCGCTGGGCGCCCCCCGCTTGGCGATGGACAGCGCCGCCCGGCGCGCCTATTTCTGGCGGACATGGCGCGCGCGACCGCGCGGCGCCGATCCGCCACCCCCGACTGACAGGGCCAGAATCATGAGCATCCGCCCCTGGCGCGACATCGCGCGCCGCAAGAGCCGCAAGATCAGGGTCGGCGCGGTGGAGGTCGGCGGCGACGCGCCGATCTCGGTGCAGACCATGACCAACACCATCACCTCGGACGCGCGCGCCACCATCGAACAGGCGCTGGCCTGCGTCGAGGCCGGGGCCGACATGGTGCGGGTGTCCTGCCCCGACGAGGCCTCCACCGCGGCGCTGGCGGAAATCTGCCGCGAGGTCCCGGCCCCGATCATCGCCGACATCCATTTCCACTATCGCCGCGCCATCGAGGCCGCCGAGGCCGGCGCCGCCTGCCTGCGCATCAACCCCGGCAACATCGGATCCCGCGACCGGGTGCGCGAGGTGATCCGCGCCGCCAGGGATCACGGCTGCTCCATGCGCATCGGCGTCAACGCCGGATCGCTGGAACGCCACCTGCTGGAAAAATACGCCGAGCCATGCCCCGAGGCGATGGTGGAAAGCGGCATGGACCATATCCGGCTGCTGGAGGACAATGATTTCCACGAATTCAAGATCTCGGTGAAGGCCTCGGACGTGTTCCTCGCCGCCGCCGCCTATCAGCAGCTGGCCGAGGCCACCGACGCGCCGATCCATCTCGGCGTCACCGAGGCCGGGGGCTTCGTGTCCGGCAGCGTGAAATCCGCCATCGGGCTGGGCAACCTGCTGTGGTCGGGGATCGGCGACACCCTGCGCGTCAGCCTGTCGGCGGATCCGGTCGAGGAAGTGAAGATCGGCTTCGAGATCCTGAAAAGCCTGCATCTGCGCCATCGGGGCGTGACGATCATCTCCTGCCCCTCATGCGCGCGGCAGGGATTCGACGTGATCAAGACCGTGGCGCTGCTGGAGGAAAAGCTCGCCCATATCCACACCGCCATGTCGCTCAGCATCATCGGCTGCGTGGTCAACGGCCCGGGCGAGGCGCGCGAGACCGATATCGGCTTCACCGGCGGCGGCGCCGGATCGGGCATGGTCTACCTGGCCGGGCTGCAGCATCACAAGCTGAAGAATGACGGCATGGTCGATCACATCGTCGAGCTGGTCGAACGCAAGGCCGCCGAGATCGAGGCCGCCCGCGCGGCGCCGGACGCGGCGGAATAGTCCATGCGCAAGGTGATCCTTCGCGGGCTGACGCTGACGCTGATCCTCGCGGCGCTGGCGATGATCGGCGGCGCGGTCTGGTTTCGCATGGTCGCGGACGACCCGGCGATCTGGCACATCGACCCCATGCAGGCGCAGCGCGGCGACCGCGTCAACGACGCGCTGTCGGCGCCCGAAGGCGCGGCGTCGCGCGCCGACATGGCCGCGCCGGTCTATGTGCTGTCGCCCCGGCGTATCATGGAGGAATTCGACCGCATGGCGCTGGCGCAGCCGCGCGTGGCGCGCATCGCCGGGGCGCCCGGGGATCTGTGGGCGACCTATGTGCAGCGTTCGCTGCTGATGGGCTATCCCGACTACATCTCGGTGCGCGCGCTGCCGGTGGGGGCGCGGGGATCGACGCTGGCGATCTATTCGCGATCGCGCTTCGGGCGGGATGATTTCGGGGTCAACGCGGCGCGGCTGTCAGCCTGGCTCGACGCTCTGCGGCGCTTCGAAGGCTGACCCGGGGTCGGCGGCGGGGCCGCCTTGCAGGCGCGCCGAGGGGCAGCCGTCCTGCACCTCGCGCCAGACCGGGTTGTTGAGCGACATCTTGCATTGCGCCAGATAGACGCGGTCGCCGACGGTCAGGCAGGCCAGCCCGCCCAAAGGCACCAACTGCCCGCGATTGCTGCAAAAGCAGTCCGGGTAGCTGAACCCCTCCTTGGCGGGGGGCGGGGTCCAGTCCTGCGCCTGCCCGGAGGCGGGCGCGAGCGCCAGCAGGGCGCCGAGGCCGATGAGCCCGCTCAACGATATCCGCGTGATCGACATGCCCCCATCATAGCGCAAAACCGCCGCACATGGTAGCGGCGCGATCGCGCGGGGCTTGACCCGCGCGAAACGGCGGGGTCAATAGCCTCCCATGATCCCCAGCGAAAAAATCGACCAGATCCTGCAACGGTTCGAATTTCTCGAAGCCAGCCTCGCGCAGGGCGGCGACGCGGCGGATTTCGTCGCCCTCAGCCGCGATTACGCGGCCCTGCGCCCGGTGGCCGAACAGGCCGCCGCCTGGCGCCGCCTGGCGCGGGAAATCGCCGACGCGCGCGACATGCTGGAAGATCCCGAGATGAAGGACATGGCGCGGGAAGAACTGCAAACCCTCGAATCCCGGCTGCCCGAAGTCGAACGCGCCCTGCGCCTGGCGCTGATTCCCCGCGACGCCGCCGACGCGCGCCCGGCGATCCTCGAAATCCGCGCCGGGACCGGCGGCGACGAGGCGGCGCTGTTCGCCGGCGACCTGCTGCGCATGTATCAGCGGTTTTGCGAAACCCAGGGCTGGCGCATGGAACTGCTCGACGAAAGCCCGGCGGAACTGGGCGGCTATCGCGAGGTCGTGGCCGCGGTGAAGGGCGAGGGCGTGTTCGCGCGGCTGAAATACGAATCCGGCGTGCACCGGGTGCAGCGCGTGCCGGAAACCGAAAGCCAGGGCCGCATCCACACCTCGGCGGCCACCGTCGCGGTGCTGCCCGAGGCCGAGGCGGTGGAGATCGACATCCCCGCGAGCGACATCCGCATCGACACCATGCGCGCCTCCGGGGCTGGCGGGCAGCATGTGAACACCACCGATTCGGCGGTGCGCATCACCCACATCCCCACCGGCATCGTGGTGCTGTCCTCGGAAAAGTCCCAGCACCAGAACCGCGCCCGGGCCATGCAGGTGCTGCGCGCCCGGCTGCTGGATCGCCAACGTCGGGAATCAGAGGCGGCGCGGGCCGCGGATCGCAAGGGGCAGGTGGGCTCGGGGGACCGTTCGGAACGCATCCGCACCTATAATTTCCCGCAGGGGCGCGTGACCGATCATCGCATCAACCTCACGCTCTACAAGCTCGATCAGGTGATGGGCGGCGATCTGGGCGAACTGATCGACGCCCTGCAAACCGCGGATCAGGCGGCCAAGCTGGCGGAGATGGAGGCGTGAGCGACCGCGCCGCGCTGCTGGGCGCCGCGGCCCGGCGGCTGGCGGATGCCGGCGTGCCGGGGGCGGCGCGCG
>NZ_JBWOMN010000100.1:0-2203 GCF_056449545.1 Oceanicella sp.
GAGGGATGGCTCACCCAGAGCCGCACCAGCACGGCGCTCTACCTCAATACCGAGGCCGTTGTGCTGGAAGGCCCGTATGCTCGGCGCCGGATCTATACCCGCATCGGGTTCAAGGGCAAAAGCGTCAATGAGCGCGGCGAGGACACCTATGCCAATCGTGGCCGCGCCCTGATCCGCGGCATTCTGGAATCGGCGCGCGGCATCAAGGCCAGCGATCAATCCGAAACGGCACGGGCAGCGCGGGTGATCCGCAGCCTCGGCGATCTGAACGGCCTTGATTTCGTCGCCAAGGTCGGCGTCGAAAAGGATCGCAACACCCCCGAGGACACCGGGCGCAACGTGATCAAGGCGGCCATCGGCCCCGAGCACGCGCAATATGCAGCCGTGATGGGGACCGCGCCCTCGGCCGGCATGGCGTTGTCGCCGGCGCCGCAGACGCCCACGGCGCAGCCCGCTCCGCCGGCGCCTTCCTCCAGCGGCGCGCCGTTCTGGGCGCGCTGAGGGAGGCCGCGATGATCCCTCGCGACTATCAGCGGGCGGCGGTTGACGCCGCCCATGACCGCACGGCCGAACACGGCAATACCATGCTGGTGCTGCCGACCGGAGCCGGCAAGACGGCCATCGCCGGCTTCTATGTCGCCGAACAGGCGAAACGGGACCGCGAGACACGGGTGCTGGTGCTCCAGCACACCGATGAGCTCATCGAACAGAACCGGTCGGCGATCGGGCAGGTCTCCGGTCTCGAGACATCGGTGGTGAAGGCCGAGCGGGATTGCTGGGACGGCCAGGTGGTCTTCGGCAGCGTTCAGATGCTCGCCCGGGAAAACCGCCGGGTATCCATGCCGAAGCTGAGCCATCTGGTGATCGACGAATGCACCGCGCAGCCGCCGCGAGTTATCAGGCGATCCTCGCCCATGCGCGCGAGGTCAATCCGGACCTGAAGCTGCTCGGGCTCTCCGCCACTCCCGGCCGCGGCGATGGCCGCAGCTTGCGCAAGACCTTCAGCAATGTCGGCTATCACCTGCGGATCGGAACGCTGATTGCGCGTGGCCTGCTTGTCCCGCCCCGGACCTTCACCATCGACCTCGGAATCGAGGACGAGCTGTCCGGCATCGACAGCACCGCCGGCGATTTCGACATGCGCCAGGCAGACAAGGTGCTCAATCGCTCGGCGCTCAACGAAGCCGTGGTCGAGCACTGGACGGACAAGGCCGCCGACCGGCGCAGCATCTTCTTCTGTGCGACCGTGGACCATGCCGAAGCCGTGGCGGATGCGTTTCGGGCCGCCAGCGTTTTGGCCGAGACGATCACGGGAGACATGCCGGCACGGGCCCGCGCGGACCTCATCGCCCGCTGCGACCGGGGCGAGGTTCAGGTTCTCACCAACTGCATGGTGCTGACCGAAGGAGTCGACAGCCAGCCTGTCGGCTGCATCGGCATCCTGCGCCCCATGCTTCACAATGGCACCTTCATACAGGCGGTCGGACGTGGCCTGCGCCGGGTGGATCCCGAGCGTTTCCCCGGCATCGTGAAAACCGACTGCATCGTGCTGGACTTCGCCGGCGCGGCGCTCCGCCATGGCACGCTCGAACAGGAGATCGACCTCGACGAGGACGAAACCCCGCCCGGCGAGCGTCCCTGGAAAACCTGCCCGTCCTGTGAGGCCGAACTGCCGCTCGGCGCTTCCATCTGCGATCTCTGCGGCCACGTCTTCACCCGCGAGATCGGCGAAAAACGTCTGTTGACCGCCTTCGAGATGACCGAGATCGACCTTCTGGATCGTTCTCCCTTCTTCTGGGTAGCGCTGCATGGCGACGGCCGGGCGCTGATGGCCAGCGGTTTCCAGGGCTGGGCCGGCGTGTTCCATGACGGCACGTTGTGGCATGCGCTCGGCCGACCCAAGCGCCAGGCGATCCGCCCCCTCGCGGTGGGCACACGGGTGCAGGCGCTGGCGGCGGCCGACGATTTTCTGCGCATGACCGAAACCTCCGGCGCCGCCGCCAAGAGCAAGCGCTGGCTCGACGATCCCGCCAGCATGCGGCAAATCGAACTTCTGCAGCGCGCGGGGTTCGAGACCAGCGGTATGGATTTCGGGCTGTCGAAATATGCCGCCAATTGCCATTTGAACTTCCTCTGGAACCGCGCCGCGATCCGCGCGGCGGTGCTGCGCGACATGGGCCGCGCCGCCGCATGAAACGCCCCA
>NZ_JBWOMN010000101.1:0-4382 GCF_056449545.1 Oceanicella sp.
CTCAAGCGCAACCTTGGCCTTGAACTCGCCAGAATGGTTCTTTCGTTTCGTCATTTCGGATCGGCTCTCTCATCAGTCGATCCACCTTAACAACTGGTCCGAATTCTCGAGACCACCTCTCTCTACAGAAACCAACTGACCTGCAAGGGTTCGATTGATGTTCCATCTCGCCAAATGCCACCGCCATCGAAGTGTTTAGGTTGCATTACAAAATAATGTTGTGATTTCAAGGCATTACGAAAACTGCACCAAATCACCGCAGTCATGAGGTTCAGAGAAAAATGGCCTGGAGAGACCGATTTCGGCCGTTTTGCGCCCGCGAAGGTGAATAGCCCACCGGCATAACCCTTGAAAACAACGGAAAAATCCGGGCGCCACGGGTGCAGAGAAACATTCCTCGGCAGCAAGTGGCGGAAGGAGTGGGATTCGAACCCACGGATGCTCTCGCATCAACGGTTTTCAAGACCGTCGCAATCGACCACTCTGCCATCCTTCCCAGCCGGTCGAGCGCGGGTTTAGGACGCGGGGCGGGCCGCGTCAACGTTGCGGCGGCGGCCTTGACGGGCGCTCAGTCCACCAGCGCCCAGGTCGCGGTCACCCGAACCGTGATCGCGCGCTCGCCGGCGGCGATCGGCGGGGCCATGTCCGCGACTGCGGCGCGGGCCATCTCCATGCGCGCGGGGCCGCCGCGGACGTCCTGCATCTCGGACATGGTCAGCACCTTGCCCAGGCGCGCGCCCGCCACCTCGGCCATGGTCGCGGCCTTGTCGCGGGCGTTGGCGACCGCAAGGCGGCGGGCCTCGTCGCGTGCGTCCGCCTCGCCCGAGTTTTCGAACGTCACCGAGGAGATCGCGTTGCTCCCCGCCGCCGCCGCCGCGCCGATGGCCGGGCCGAGACTGGCGAAATCGTCAATGGTCACGCGCAGCTGGTTGGCGGCGCGAAAGCCGGTCAGCACGGTCTCGCCGTCGCCGTTGTCGCGCCGCACATGGCGATAGACCGGGCCCAGCGAGACGCCGATGGTGGCGATGCCGGCTTCGGGCACGCCGACGCGCGTCAGGGCCTCGATCACCGCGCGCGTGGCCGCCGAGACCGCCTTCATCGCCTCGGGCGCGGTCTTTCGGGCGTGCTCGACGCCAAGCGTGACCGAGGCCCGGTCCGGCGCGCGCAGCACCGTGCCGATCCCGCTCACGGACACCATGCGCTGCGGCGCGCCCTCGCCCGCCCGCGCGGACCCGCCGCCCGGCGCCGGCGACATGGCGAAAACGAACGCGGCGAGCGCAGGGACAGCCAGGCGGCGCAGGACGGTCATCGAGAAAGCTCCGGTTTTTCCAGGGCGGTGGATCGCGCCGATCCTAGCCGCGAGATGGGGCGGAATCGAGACCCGGGCGTGACGGCGCGGCCATGAACGCGGCTCAGCCCTCGCCCGCAAGCAACGCCGCCGCCACCTCGGCGCGGATCTCGCCGCGTTCGATCATCAGCCCGGCGATGCGGTCGACGTCATCGCCCCTGGCCCCGGCGCCTATGGCGAGATTCTTGGCGTGCAGCGCCATGTGGCCGCGCTGGATGCCCTCGGTGGCAAGCGCCTTCATGGCCGAGAAATTCTGCACCAGCCCGACCGCGGCGATCACCCGCGCCAGGCGGTCGGCGGTGGTCGCGCCCATGATCTTCAGCGCGATCCCGGCGGTGGGATGGGCCCGGGTGGCGCCGCCGACGACGCCGACCGGCATGGGCAGCTCGATGGACCCGGCGAGGTCGCCCTGCGCCGTGGCCTCCCAGCGGGTGAGGCTGGAATAGCGCCCCGAGCGGGCGGCGAAGGCGTGGGCCCCGGCCTCCACCGCGCGGGTGTCGTTGCCGGTGGCCAGCGTCGCGGCGCTGACCCCGTTCATGATCCCCTTGTTATGGGTGGCGGCGCGATAGGGATCGGCCACGGCGAAGGCGGCGGCGCGCAGCATGGCGTCGCGCACCTCGCCGCCGCCGATCGCCGCAAGCGGCCAGACCGCGCGCGCCCGCGCCAGCCGCCGATCCGCCAGATTGGACAGGATGCGCAGCCCCGCCCTGCCCCCGGTCCAGCCGGCGATCTTCGGGGCGACCGCCTCGGCCATGGAATTGACCGCGTTCGCCCCCATGGCGTCGCGCGCGTCGACGATCAGGTGCACGATCAGCATGGGCTCGCCGGCGTCGATCACCCGCGCCTCGATCTCGCGGAAACCGCCGCCCAGACGCAACAGCACCGGGTCGCAGGCGTCGCAGATCCTCTTGATTTCCTCCACATGCTCCAACGCCCTGGCGCGGGCGGCGAACGGGTCCGAAAGCCCGGTGATCTGCACCTGCGCGATCATGCAGGCGCCCGAGCTCGAGGTGAATACCCCGCCCGAATCGCGGCATTGCTTGGCGCCGTTGCAGACCGCGGCGATCACCGAGCTTTCCTCGGTGGCCATGGGGACCAGCGTCTCGCGCCCGTCGACGATCAGATTGGTGGCGACGCCCAGCGGGATGTTGAGCGTCGAGATCACGTTCTCGGCCAGATGATCGGCCATTTCGCCCTGCGCCTGCGCGGCGGCGCCCAGCGCGTCGCGCTCGGCGTCGCTCAGCCCGGCGGCGGCGGCGACGGCGGCGAGCCGCGCCGCGCGGTCCATGCGGTGCAGGCCGGTGAGGCGGTTTGGAATTGTCATGACAAGCGTTCCCTGATCCCGGGTCGCCGCGTTCATCGGGCGACAGGCGCGGCAAACATGCCCCCGCTCCGGCCCGCCTGACAAGAGCCTGCGCGCGCCGGCGCCCCGACGCCCCCAAGAACGCTCGTCGAATGCCCGATGGTCGCCCGCGCGACGCCGCAGTCGGGCCGGCGGCCGGGGTGGACGGGGCGGCCGGGACCGCGCCGCGGGGGCCGCCGGCCCGCAGCCGATGCGCCGCGTCGCGACCGCTAGCCGACGCCGCCCTGCGTGAGCGCGACGCCATAGCCGATCGCCGCCGCCGCCAACACGCCCGCCGCCACCGCGACGGCGATCTTCCAGGCCGAATAGGGGCGTTCGCCCTGCACCGCGCCGGTGCGGCCGTTGACCACGAACCGGTAGGTCTTGCCGCGATACTTGTAGGCGGCGAGCCAGATCGGCAGCAGCACATGGCGAAAGGTCACGTCGCTGACTTCGGTGTCGAGGCGTTCGATGCGCTGCTGGTCGCCGCCGATGTCAAAGCGCACGTCGCGGCGGATGGTCTGGTCCATGATCCCGCGCGCCACGTCGAAGCCTTCCTCCAGCCCGATCGTATACGCCTCGGCGCGAAATCCGGCGAGAAACCGGCTGCTATAGGGTTCGAGCGCCTGCAGATCCCACGGCGCCAGCGCCTCCGCATAGCGTTTTGGCAGGGATTTCGAAGCCAGCACCAGCACGTCGTCAAAGGCCCGCGCCACCCGGCCCTTCACCCGGCGCCAGCGGATTTTCGGGACCTGGCGCGTCTGGGTCTGCATCTTGCCGTTGACGTTCACCTGCACGCGCTGGGTCACGAAATAGGTGTCGCCGCGCTGCCCCGCATAGCGGGTGTCGGTCCGGGCGTCGAAGGTCCAGTAGGGGCTGTAGATCCCCTCCATCCGCCGTCCCTTGCGCGCGTAATCCTGCAGCCCCGAGGGCGCGAACCACAGCCGCCCGAGCCAGTCGGTCATGGCGGCGCGCGCGGTCTTTTCCTCGAGCAGGAACGGCAGCACCCCGCGCGGGCGCAGCAATTCGTGGCGCTGGGGCGCGGCGACGATGGGCGAGGCGCAGAACGGGCAGATCTCGGCGCGGGAGATCGCGGTGAATTCCACCTCGCCGCCGCAGCTGTCGCAGCGGATCACCCGGGCGGAGACGGTTTCCTCGGCGTCGAGCTGACGCGCCACGGCGCGGTTGAAATCAAGCTCGCGCAGCGCCTCGGCGGCCTCCCACGGGTTCTGGCCGCGAACCGGATTTGAAAAGCCGCAATAGGGGCATTCCAGCGCGTCGGCGCCGGGGCGGTATTCCAGCGCCGCGCCGCACTGGCCGCAGGGGAAGCGATCGTCGCCCGCCCCCTGGGCCCGGTCCTCGGGCGGCGGCGGCGGGGCGGCGTCCTGGCGTTCGCTCACCGGTTCAGCCGGCGGGCGGCGGCGGCGGGGGCGGCGCGATGGTGAACAGCTGCGCCAGTTCGTCGATCTCGCCGGCCCCGGTCCAGCCGTCGATGCCCGGCGTCCAGACCAGCGTGTCGCGGGCCAGCGTGCCGGCGCCGACCATGCGCCCCAGATCGGCGCGCGAGAACGGGCCGTTCGCGGCGCCGTTCTCGGCCACGTGCCAGACCTTTTCCACCGGCGGGGGCGGGGGGGGCGGCGGCGCGGGCCGCGCCGCCTGCTGGGGCGCCGCGCCCCACGGGGCAGGCGCGGG
>NZ_JBWOMN010000102.1:0-3776 GCF_056449545.1 Oceanicella sp.
CCCGCGCCCCGAACCCCGCGCCCCGAACCCCGCGCCCGCCGCGGCGGCGCCGCGGCCGATCGCCGGCCCCGCGCGCCCGCGCGCCCGGGCGCCGACAACGCCGCTTGACTCCCGCCCCGCCCGGCCCTATTCCCCGCGTCACGCCACGCGCCGGGCCTTGCGTCCCCTTCGTCTAGTGGTTAGGACGCCACCCTCTCACGGTGGAAACAGGGGTTCGACTCCCCTAGGGGATGCCACATCTGCCGCAGCGGGCGCCGCCATCCGCCACCGCCGCCCGTCTGCGCCGCTTTTCAATCCCGGACGCGCGACGCCCCCCCCGAGCTCCACAGCCAAGGTTGAAAAACCGCGCCCCGGTTGTCGGGTTTGCCACATTGGCGCCGAGCGCGTATGGGGGTAGCCATGAGACGTTCGCAGATCAACCACATCCTGCGCGAGGGCGCCGCCTTCATTCGCGGCTTCGGCTACGCCATGCCGCCTTTCGCCGACTGGACCCCCGCGCAGATGCGCGCCCCGGGCGCCGCGGCGCTGCGCGCGCGGGGCATGGGCTGGGACGTGACCGATTTCGGCAAGGGCCGGTTCGCCGATCTGGGGCTGCTGCTGTTCACGCTGCGCAACGGCTCGGCCGCGGATCTGTCGCGGGGCGGCGGCATGCTCTATGCGGAAAAGATCATGGTCTCGCGCAAGGATCAGGTCTGCCCCATGCATCGCCATCGGCTCAAGGCCGAGGACATCGTCAATCGCGGCGGCGCCGCGCTGGCGCTGCAGCTGTTCGCCAGCGACGCCGCCGGGGCCATCGACCGGGACGCGGCTGTCAATGTCTCGGTGGACGGCTGCCGGCGCCGCCTGGACCCCGGCGCGACGCTGACCCTCGACCCGGGCGAAAGCGTCACCCTGCCGCCCGGGATCTGGCACCGGTTCTGGGGCGAGGGCGGCGACGTGCTGATCGGCGAGGTCTCCACGGTCAATGACGACCGGACCGACAACGTGTTCGACCCGCCGCTGGCGCGCTTCGCCGATGTCCACGAGGACGACTCCCCGCTGCGCCTGCTGGTCTCGGACTATGACGACGAAGGCGGCGCCCCGTGATCCTGTGCTGCGGCGAGGCGCTGATCGACATGATCCCCATCGAGGGCGGCTTTGCGCCCCATCCCGGCGGCGCGGTGTTCAACACCGCCATCGCCCTGGGCCGGCTTGGCGCGCGGGCGGGGTTGCTGTCGGGGCTGTCGCGGGACCTGTTCGGGCGGCGGCTGCGCGCGGCGCTGGACGAAAGCCATGTGGACGCGACGCATCTGATGCTCTCGGACCGGCCCACGACGCTGGCCTTCGTGCAGATCGTCGACGGGCAGGCCAGTTACGCCTTCTATGACGAGAACACCGCCGGGCGGATGATCGCCCCCGCCGAGCTTCCGGCGATCGCGCCCGAGGTCACGACGCTGTTCTTCGGCGGCATCAGCCTCTGCGCCGAGCCGGGCGCCGAGACCTACGCGGCGCTGGCCATGCGCGAATGCGGCGCGCGGTCGGTGATGCTCGACCCCAACATCCGGCCCGGCTTCATCGAGGACCCGGCCCGCTACCGCGCAAGGCTGCAGGCGATGATCGCCGTCGCCGACATCGTCAAGGTCTCGGACGAGGACCTGGACTGGATCGCGCCCGGCCCGCAGGACGCCATGGCCAAGCTCGCGACGCTGAAGGCGGCGGGGCCGTCGCTGGCGATCCTGACCCGGGGCGCCCGGGGCGCGACGGCGATCCTGCCCGGCGGCGGCGAGGTCGGCGTCCCGGCCGGCAAGGCGCGGGTCGTGGACACCGTTGGGGCCGGGGACACCTTCAACGCCGGGGTGCTGGCCAGTCTCGCCGCGCAGGGGCGGCTCGGCAAATCCGAACTCGCGGCGCTCGACGCCGGCGCCGCGGCGCGGGCGCTGGCCCATGGCGCCGCCGCCGCCGCCGTCACCGTGTCCCGGGCCGGCGCCGACCCGCCCTGGGCGCAGGACATCGCCGCCGGCCCGGCCTCGGGCGGGGCCGGCGGCGCATGACCGGCGCGCCCTTCCTGGTCGCCGATGTGGGCGGCACGTTCTCGCGCCTGGCGCTGGCCCATGGCCGCGCGGTCGAGGCCGCCACCATCGCCCGGTTTCGCAACGCCGAGGCCGGATCCTTCGGCGAGATCGTCGCCGGGTATCTGCGCGCCCAGGGCGCCCCCGCCTGCGCCGCCTGCTGCGTGGCGCTGGCCGGACCGGTCAGCGGCGATCGCGGCCGCATGACCAATCTCGACTGGGAGATCGACCTCGCCGGGCTCCGCGCCGCCTCGGGGGCGCCGCGGGCGGCGATCCTCAACGATCTGCAGGCGCTGGGCCATGGGCTGGAGGCGCTGAAGCCGGGCAGCGTCGCGCCGCTGTTCGGCCCCGATTCTGCAAAGTCCGACCCCGCGACGCCCGACCCCGCGCGCCGCGCCGGGGGCGCCGAACTGGTGATTGGCGTCGGCACCGGGTTCAACGCGGCGATCGTGCACAAGACCGGGCCGGCGCCCGGCGGCGCCCGGCTTGTCTACCCGTCGGAATGCGGCCACGCGGCGCTGCCGCTGCGCGACGCCGACGACCTGCGGCTTGCCGCCGCGGCCAGCCATTGCGGCGGGTTCTGCGCCGTGGAGGACGTGCTCTCCGGGCGCGGGCTGGAAAGCGTCCGCGCCTGGCTGGCGCGGGAGTCCGGCGAGGCCGCCTCCGGCCGGATTTCGGCGGCGCAGATCTGCGCCGCGCTGGATGGAGTCGGGGCGCCGGACCCGCTCAGCGTCGCGGCGGCGCGGGTGTTCACGCGCTTCCTCGGCCGGGTGGCCGGCGATCTGGCGCTGGTGCATCTGCCCTTCGGCGGCGTCTGGCTGGCGGGCGGGGTCGCGCGGGCGCTGGCCCCGCATCTGCTGGATTTCGGCCTGCGCGAGGCGTTTGCGGACAAGGGCCGCGAATCCGGCCTGATGGCGCATTTCCCCGTGGCGATGATCGACGACGATTTCGCCGCGCTCAACGGCTGCGCGATTTTCCTCGACCAGGCGTGCGGTCGGGGCTGAGCCCCCCGCGCCGCCGATCGCCCTGATTCGCCAGTTCGTCAGGCGAGGCCTGCCGCCATGATCCGGCGATGGGCGATTTCATCCCGAGCGAATCGCCTCCAGACCCCGAACTCGCCCTATGGCGGCGTCATCGCGGGCGCCTAGGTCCAACCTGAACACGGCCCATGGTCCGAAGGTTGACCGATTGAGTCTGACGCCGCCCGGCGGAGGTCCGGCGCCCGTTGATCGCGGCCGCCGCTCCGGTCAGCTTGTGTGAGCGCCGCCCATGGAGCGGGCCTCGTCAGAAGCCAATGTTCGAAGCAAATCAAGGAGATAACATCATGACCCTGTTGAAAAAGCGCCTTTGCGTCCTGACCGGCGCCGTGTCGGCCGCCGCGCTTCTCGCCATTGCGCCCGTCGAAGTCCGCATCGGCGGCGACGCGAATGTCGTGTCCATTGCTCCCGCCTATGTCTACGCCAAGGGCGGGCATGGCGGCGGGCGCGGCGGCGATCATGATCGCGGCGGCCGCGGCGATCGCGACGGGCGCGGCGATCGCGACGGGCGCGGCGATCACCATGACGCCGATGACGGCGATGATGGCGGCGATCACGATCGCGGCGGGCGCGGCGGCCGGGGCGCCAGCAGCAATGATGACGGCACGCCGGATCAGGGCCGCGGCGATCGGCCCGGCGGCCGCGCCAGCGGCGACGACGACGGCACGCCGGATCAGGGCCGCGGCGATCG